>NZ_JAKJSP010000052.1:0-50613 GCF_050337085.1 Photobacterium sagamiensis
TCCCCCACATCAAGGCATATTCCCAGGCATTACTCACCCGTCCGCCGCTCGTCAGCAAAGAAGCAAGCTTCTTCCTGTTACCGCTCGACTTGCATGTGTTAGGCCTGCCGCCAGCGTTCAATCTGAGCCATGATCAAACTCTTCAATTAAAGTTTTGTTGTTCCTTTCGGAACGGCTCAATGATTTTTACTGATTTTCTTGTTTCAACCGAAGTTGAAGCATAAATTGACTGTGCCAATATAATTACTCTGCAGTAACTACATCGTTTGGTCACTCAGTTCATTGATAAATCTTTCGACGAATCATTTTACGAGTGCCCACACAGATTGCATGGTCAAATTGTTAAAGAACGTTGTTATCTCGGCTATCTACTAAGTAGTTTGTCGTGACAACGGAGCGAATTATAGGGAGTCCCCGACAATCCGCAAGCCTTAATTTCATCAAAACGTTTGAGTGATTATTTTTTAGCCAACTACGACAAAGCCGAGGGTGTTTCATGCTGTTTGTCGTAGTTCAGTCTTTACCTGGCTAGTGGTCGAATAATGGCACGCATCAGCATGCTCTCCAACTTTTGCCAATAACAGCGGCCTTTCTTCTCGACACCTGTCTGTCGCATATGGGCAGCGAGTATGAAAATGACAACCTTGAGGTGGATTGATCGGTGAAGGCAACTCACCTTTCAATACGATCCGTCCACTGTTCCTTTGCCGGGGATCGGCAATCGGTATTGCAGACAATAATGCCTGAGTATAAGGATGGCGGGGCGAGTTATAGACCTCTAATGCATGCCCTATCTCCACTATTTTCCCCAGATACATGACAGCGACGCGATCAGATATATGCTTCACTACCGATAAGTCATGGGCAATAAAGATTAAAGTAAGATCCATCTCTTGCTGAAGTTCCAACAATAAGTTCAGGATTTGCGCCTGCACTGATACATCCAAAGCCGATACCGATTCATCACATACGATGAGCTTAGGCTTTAACGCAATGGCACGGGCAATACCAATACGCTGACGTTGACCACCAGAAAACTCATGAGGGTAACGTTCTGCAGCACCGACAGGTAAGCCGACTTTTACCAGCAGCTCTTTTACCCATAGTTTGCGTTCCGCAGGTTTACCTATGTTATGAATAATAAATGGCTCTTCAATTATCATTCCAACGGTATGACGAGCATTCAGTGATTCCGTCGGATCCTGAAAGATAATCTGCATTTCCTTGCGAAGTGAGCGCATCTCTTTTACAGATAAATGGGTAATATCGCGCCCTTCAAAAAAGATCTTACCTGCGGTAGGTTCAAACAGTTTTAATAGGGTTAGCCCGAGTGTACTTTTCCCGCAGCCTGATTCACCAACCACGCCCAGAGTCTCCCCTTGTTTAACTGAAAAACTAATCCCGTCTACGGCATACACCGTGTAGCCCTTTCTTAAGATACCGCCACCGGAAAAGAAGTATTGCTTAATATCTTCAACACGCAGTAATTCCGACATTAGTCTACCTCCTTCCAATGATGGCAACTTACCTTGTGAGATCCCTCTAACTGAGTCCAGATTGGGACAATGTCACGGCATTCATCAGTAGCATAGCGGCAACGAGTACAGAAGCGGCAACCATCAGGCATTTCATTTAACGGTGGAACGTTGCCCGCTATCGTATCCAGCTTTTGTTTATGCGCGGTATGCTGCGTCGGCATCGATTTAAGCAAGCCAAGCGTATAGGGATGCTTCGGCTTCTCAAATAAGGTGAAAATATCAGCCATTTCCACCACTCGCCCGGCATACATAACCACAACGTCATCACACATTTCAGCGACCACGCCTAAATCATGGGTAATGAAAATAATCGCCATCCCTGTTTCACGTTGTAGCTCACGCATTAAATCGAGGATCTGCGCCTGCACGGTCACATCAAGTGCCGTTGTTGGTTCATCGCAGATAAGGATATCGGGCTTACACGCCAGCGCGATGGCTATCATGACTCGCTGACGCATTCCGCCTGAAAGGTTATGCGGATATTCTGTTATACGTTGTTCCGGTGATGGGATCCCCACCTTAGCAAGCATGCCAATCGCAAATTTCAGTCGATCTTTTTTATCTAAATCACGTCGGTGTAATTCGAGAACCTCACACAATTGCTTACCGACGCTGTGCACCGGATTTAACGCTGTCATCGGATCCTGAAATATCATAGAGATGCGGTTACCCCGCATCGCATAGAGCTTTTCAGGTGGCAAATCGACAATGTTCGAGCCCCTATAAATAATCTTTCCACCAGCAACCTGCCCGTAAGGTCGCGGCAGCAGGCCCATGACGGACAAAGCGGTCACACTCTTACCACACCCAGACTCACCGACAATCCCTAATGTTTGCCCTTTCTTTACGGTAAAGTTCACACCATCAAGCACACGCACTACACCATCATCGGTCGTGAATTCCGTCACAAGATCGTTAACTTCCAGTAATACCTCATGGGTCATAACCGCTTCTTCCATGTCTATAGTTTATAGGTATCATCAATAACGGTGACAGGTTCGAAATTCTTACCCTTTTTCATGGCAGACAAGGTTTCTTTCTTCATTTTCTCGTCAATCCAGAATGTTGACAGATCTATCGGAGAAAACATGGCCTCTGTCAGCTTAGTCATCGCAGGAGTCGGATATTTCAGCCAACGCCAATACCCTTCCCGGGTGTACGGCACGATATACCCTGGAATGATCACACTCGCATCTGCAACAATCTGTTGAATTTGACGGGATATCGATCTCTTCTTGCCTAAATCAAATTCAGCCCGATAAGCCATGATCAGCTTATCCAGCTCTGGTGTGCTGTAATTAGTAAAATTATTCGTCTGTGGCTTGATGGCATTATCCGAGTGGAAATACTCCCAATATTGCGGAATATAACTGGTTCCCATGTTATGGAATGAAAGTTCATGCTTTTTCTCAAGCACATACTTAAATGCAGAAGATCCATCAACTAAATTCAACGTTAACTCTAGACCTGCTTGCTTAGCCTGCTCTTTCAGATAGGCAATACGCGGTGTATGGGCAGAATAGGAATAGGTCACGGCAAATATCAGCTTCTCGCCACGACTATTTACTCGGATCCCGTCAGGCCCTATCTGATCAAACCCAGCCCGAGCAAAATAGTCTGCAGCAAGATTCGGTTCAAACGGATCAGGCTTAATATCGGTATTGGTATATTCACCATGCCCAACACCGAGTCCATTCGGTTTACGGACATAGTCGCCACGCAATACTTTTTCAATCATGCCATCAAAATCAATGGCGAATGCCAGACCTTTCCGGACATTGATATCATCCAGATGAGGCTTGGCTGTGTTGATCCAGACTCCACCACTACCTTGAGGCACCTGGTTATACCCCCAGAACTTATTGATATAACCTTTCTGGTAAGGCTTACCATTCGATTTATCATGCCAAAGCGAAGGCATAATCAAACCAAAGGCATCGAGATCACCTTTTTCAAAATATTTTTGCGCAATATCCTGATCGCGGATCACTTTGATCCGGATCTTTTCTACGTTATAACGGTTTTTATAATACTTGTTAGAGTAGCCCCACCAATCCTGACCAACATGTTTAAAGCTAATGGATTTACCTTTTTTTACTTTATCCACATAGTATGGCCCCGATGACGGTTCAGCTTTAAAGTTATAAACACGAACGAAGTTGTCATCAACCCCATCACTGTTTTTGTCAATTTTCGGTTTATAAAAATGGGCTGGACGAGGTTGAATGTCATAAAGCGTCGTCATGAGATCTTCACGGTTTTTAGCTTTTGTCGACTTAATGACAATGGTGTGATCATCAATTTTACTCACTCCATCAACCTGCTCGGTAAAGTAATTGTTGTACCAAGGCGCCACAATATCTTTTGAACGCATTAACTGGACGGCAAATTTGAAGTCTTCTGCAGTAATGGGTTTACCATCAGACCACTGGGCATTAGGATTAATTCGAAAATAGATACTTTTGTTATCCTTTCCATAAGCCCATTCATTCGCGAGCTCCGGGATCCATTTATATGTAATGGGGTGTCGCCTGACTAAGTTAGGACGAGTATCTAATAACCACTGCCTGAAACTACCATTAGAATCGGGCCCAACGATCCTGAAAGTTTGTGGAAAGCTCTGAAGGTAGGTACGGAAAGTCCCACCGAACTGAGCATCACTCGACGCAAAAATAGGTTCATTCGGGTTTGATATCCACTCTAGATCATCAGGCAACTGTGCAGCATTAACCGTAAAGCCAAGTGCTGCTATTACCGCGAAGGCGGATAACTTTATTTTTTTATTCATTATTAACATCCTTGTTTGTACGGTAGACCTTAAATATAGCGTGTATATTTTTTTGGATCGAAAGCTTCACGAATTGCCTCCCCAATAAAGGTCACCATGACCAGCACCATAACAATGGCAGCAACAACAGAAGAAGCTATCCATGGCGAACCCAGATTAGATTTTCCCTGTTGCAACAGATCGCCCCAACTTGGTGTGGGGGGCATCAAACCAAGTCCTAAATAATCCAGCGCAGTTAACGCGGTAATATTGGCCGCAATGGTAAAAGGAGCCAGAGTCACAATCATAACCATGGTGTTCGGCAATATATGCTTGAACACAATCCTTGCCGTCGAAGCACCTAATGCACGGGCAGCCATAACATATTCCCGAGCCGACTCCTTATAAGTCATGGTACGCATGTACCAGGTCATCCCCATCCAGCCAAACAATACATTTATCGCGACAAACAGGGTAAACGTGGGCCGGGTGATCGATACCAGGATCATAATCACATACAGGAAAGGAACCATTGACCAGACTTCAATAAAGCGTTGAGCTATCAAGTCAAATTTTCCGCCCCAAAACCCCATCGCACAACCGACAGAAACGCCTATTGCATACGAAATCACCATAGTTATTAAGGCAAAGCCCATAGCAATACGAAAACCATAAAAAAGACGGGCCAAAATGTCGCGACCAATGGTATCGGTACCCAGGTAATGTTGATCTTCAAAGCTTGGTGCTGTTGGCGGGTATTCACCACTAAAATCCTGTTCATAAGGATTCCATGGCACTAACGGTAAAATAACAAAGTCATCACCATTTTGTTGCTCAAAAAGCTGCTGTAATTCTCTGTAATCAGCCTCTTTAGAATAGTTCAAACCAAAATCTGTCCCCGGCCTGACATCACTCATTACCGGGAAATAGTAGTCACCACTGTATCTGACGATTAGCGCCTGGCTATTGATCAAAAACTCGGCAAAAAGAGAGAGTATCAGCAAAAAAGACAATATTAAAAATGACAGATAACCACGTTTAATTTCTTTGAATCGCTTGATTTTTTTTAGTGTTAGCGGATTTATCTTCATCAGTCTAGGCTCCGAACTTCACTCGAGGATCAACAATAGCGACGCAAACATCAGACAGAATATTGCCAACCATCAGTAATACGGCATTGATAGCAACGATGCCCATAACAACAGGGTAATCCCGTTCCATGATCGATTCATAACCTAGCAAACCAACACCATCGATATTAAAGATAACTTCAATAAGAAATGAGCCGGTCATAAAAAACAGCAGGGAGTTACCAAAATGGCTGGCAACCGGTATCAAGCTATTACGCAAAGCATGTTTTCGAACGGCTTGTTTAAACGGCAGACCTTTGGCAATAGCGGTTCGTACATAATCTGATGACAAGTTTTCCATCAGGTTATTTTTCATTGTCATGGTTAGCGTGGCAAAATCACCAATCAAATAACAGATCAAAGGCAGCACAGCGTGCCACATAATGTCTTTTGCTTGATCGTAAACGCTCTCATAGTCTTCAAAGTCATCACCGACAAAGCCCCCCATAGGAAACCATTCGAGGTGATAGCCAAATATGGTGATCAGCAAAACCCCGACGACATAACCAGGAAGCGCATAGCCGACAAAAATCAGAATAGAAGAGCCAGAATCAAAAACACTGCCATGTCTCATTGCTTTGAAATAGCCAAGAGGAATGGAAATAAAGTAGCTGATAAAAAAGGTCATTCCCCCATAAAACGCCGACACGGGTAGCCGCTCAGCTATCATGTCCCAGACAGGTTCGTAATAACGGGTCGATTCACCAAAATCGAGCACGACTAATTTACCAAGCCAGTCGGTGTAGGCCTCCAGTGCCGGTTTATCTAACCCATAAAAAGCATTCAATTCTGCGATCTGATCTTCTGATAGCGCGCTACTGCCTCCCGGTGTTGTCATGGATGATGCTGCATCCCCCCGGGCCTGCATACTCGCTAACATTCGTTCAACCGGACCACCCGGCACAAAACGGGTGATGGTGAATATAAGAAGGGTGATACCAAGAAATGTCGGGATGACTAACAACATCCGACGAAGAAAATAGGACAACATCTGCAGACTAACTCCTTGTCTTCAGTAATGTAGGCTCCTGCCATTAATAATAACATTATCAATCACCATACAGAGCAATAGCAACGAACAACAACGAATATGTGAGAAAGAACAGTCACTATAAAGAATACCGATTGAATAAAAACCACATTGATGATTACTTTTTATTCTAGCGTATGGCGCACTCCGCGACTGTGAATTACATGCATCTGTACTTCTTCTGCCCCTGAAACCAAAAAACCCGGCCAATAAGGCCGGGCAAAAAGTAAAATGCAATTTTCAGCGAGGATTACCAGTAAACCCGGCCAAAAAACCCGACCAATGAGGCCGAGTAAAAAGAAAAAGGCAATATTCAGTGGGGATTACCAGTAAACGCGTGCACCGATAGCAAATGCACTGTCACCGTCAGTTTCCGCTACGCTAATAGCAGTGTCTGATCCTTTGTTGGTGTAACCCAGCGTACGGCCATCTGCATAACGATATTCAACATAGATACGAGACCACTTATTGAAGTGGTAATCAGAACCGATATAGAACAACTTACTATCACCATCTTTAGCATCGGATTTTGATGCATCCTGATCGGTGAATTCATAACCCGCATAGGCGGTAGCATTGTCAGCCCAGCTGTAAGTGCCGGCTAAGCTGTAGCCATTCTCTTTGATCTGCTGATCACTATCTTTATCTTGAAGCTCTGCATTGTAATAAGTAAAACCAATCAACGCTGCACCAACAGTATATTCTACCGTACCTTCAAAATAAGTATTCTCGAGATCTCTTGCTTCACTGTCTGTATTATCACGGTTCTGACCGCCACCAAGGTGGAAGTTAAAGCCACCTAAGCTTGTACCTGCATACAGCTCAGCCAGCTCCTGGTTGGTATCATCTTCAGACAGGCCATAGTTACCAGCAACCCAGAAGCTTTCGCCTTCATAGTTATACTTGATCAGTGAATCATGACGCGCACCAGAAAGCGTTGCGTAACGCAGTGCAGATCCACCGAAGAAGTAGGAGTAATCAGCGCCGTATACATCATCCGCTACGACCCACTGACGGCCAAAAGAAAATTTACCAAAATCCGTATCTACACCGGCATAATGCAGGCGGTTTTTCATCGCGTAATCTTCTTCCGCGGTGTCGTAGTTCAAACCAAACTCAACTTTACCGAACACATCCACGGTGTCGTTAAGCTTGTATTGCGCAAGAACGCCGGCACGAGAAGAACCAGCGTTTAACGTGACATCTTTGTCTTCAAGTTTTTTTACTTCAGTTCGAAGCTGACCGTAAAAGTTGGCGAATCCTTCGTCAGACTTAAAAATTTCAACGGCGTTTGATGATGCGGCGAAAAAAAGAGAAGGGATTGCTACTGCTAGAAGTGTTTTTTTCATTATACGTTCCTGTGATTTTATTATCCTTAACACCAAGCTCTTCCTGAACCTGGCCTGAACAAGCTAACAACAAGCCACCTTCATAGCAACACGACATAACACCATGAAAACAAAAGAAACCAATAGAACAACCTGCATTTCACAAAAAGACCACAAGGTTATTTCATGAATAATTTTTCATAGTGAAATTTCATACCAAACTAATTTCATCACCTTATTTTATAAAGCCTGATGAGCAAAAACTCTAGTAATGACAGTCTCAATAATATGCGCAAAGTGAATACCCATTCACTATTGATGAATGCATCAGTCAGGATTAATTATAATAAAATAGAATAACAACTTCTTTTTAATGCCTAATTAATCTAAAAAGGGAGGGGGATATTGGAACTTTTTCCAATAGGTGTGTCATTTTTGTCTGTTACCCATTGAGTTAGATGCACCCGTATTTCTTATACTCCCCCCCTGAAACCAAAAAACCCGGCCAAAAAACCCGGCCAATAAGGCCGGGTAAAAAGAAAAGGCAATGCTTAGAAGAAATTACCAGTAAACACGCGCACCGATAGCAAATTTACTTTCACTATCAACTTCTGTTGGTTTAATGACTGCGTCAGATTCTTTGTTACTGAAACCCAGGGTACGACCATCAGCGTAAGCGTATTCGGCATAGATACGAGCCCACTTGTTAAAGTGATAAACAGAGCCGATGTTGAATACTTTGCTATCACCATCTTTGATTGATGACTCTGATGCATCCTGATCAGTGAAAGCAACCCCCACATAAGCTGACGCGTTGTCAGCTAAGCTATAGGTACCGCCTAAACTGTAGCCATTTTGCTTGATTTCCTGGCCAGCTTGGCTTTCAAGTTCGGCGTTGTAGTAGGTAAAACCAATCAATGCAGCACCAACGGTATATTCGACCGTACCTTCGAAATACGTATTTTGAAGATCCGCCGTTATCGACTTTTCACTCTTCAGAGTTGTCAATGCGCCTGTAGCTGGATCTTTCACTTCCTCTATTTCATATGTACCGACGTTATATGCTTTATCGCGATTCTGCCCGCCACCAAGATGGAAGTTAAAGCCACCTAAACTGGTACCGGCATACAGTTCAGCCAGCTCCTGGTTGGTATCATCTTCCGACAGACCATAGTTAGCAGCAACCCAGAAGTTTTCGCCTTCATAGTTATACTTAATAAGAGAATCGTGACGCGCACCAGAAAGCGTCGCATGAAGCATTGCTGAACCACCAAAGAAATAAGAATACTCAGCGCCATATGAGTCATCCGAAACAATCCACTGACGACCAAAAGTAAACTTACCGAAATCTGTATCTACACCGGCATAATGCAGGCGGTTTTTCATTGAGTAATCTTCTTTCTTGGTGTTGAAGTTCAAACCAAACTCCACTTTACCAAACACATCCACGGTATCGGTAAGCTTGTATTGCGCTTGAACGCCTGCACGAGAAGAACCGGCGTTTAACGTGACTTCTTTATCTTCATATTTTTCTAGCTGAGTTCGAAGCTGGCCGTAAAAGTCGGCAGATCCTTCGTCAGACTTATAGATTTCAACGGCATTTACAGATGTTGCAAACAAAAGAGAAGGGATTGCGACTGCTAGAAGTGTTTTTTTCATCATACTATCCTGTAATTTTTATTTTCCTTAAAACCAAGTCCTTCCTGAACTCAGCCTGAACAACCTAGCAATAAGCCACTTTCTTATCAACGCAACATAAATCTATAAATTAGATCAAAATAAACAGAACGAACTATATTTAACAAAATTACCACAAGATCAATTGGTGCATAATTTTTCATAGCGAAACATCATGCCAAATTGAGCCTATCGCCTTGTTTAAAAGGCTAGAGGACAATAACCCCCACCATAACACCGCCTCACATATGCGCTATATTGAATAATTAGTCACAACCGGCAGATTGAAAGGTTAGCTCTCATATATCCAAATGATTTAACCAGTGGTTTTTTAATTCCAAATAGCTCTAAAAAAAAGAGTTTCAATTTAAAGTACTTTCAGTAAATGTGTCACTTTTGCCTGTTAGCCATTGAATTACAAGCATAAAAAAGGCCGCCCAAGGCGACCTTCTTCTATCGAGATTGAACTTAACGAGTGGCTAACCAAGCAGGTACATCTGCAACACTGTCTAACACAGCCGTTGCTAATAATTCACCTTGTTCATTGAGAGGCTTACCCGTACGAACTAAAACTTTCATTCCGACTTCCGCAGCTTCTGCAGCAATCATATCTTCCGCTTTATCGCCGATCATAACGGAATTAGCCATATCGATTTTTAAAAAATCACGAGCCGAAATAAACATCCCAGGCTTAGGCTTACGACACTCACAGTCCTGTTTATAATCACCCTGACCTTCTGTTGGGTGATGCGGACAATAATAAATACCGTCAAACTCAACACCATGATCGACAAAATTCCAGTCCATCCATTCTGTCAGACTCAGGAATTCATCTTCGGTATACATACCACGCGCAATACCGGCCTGGTTGGTCACCAGTACAAGCATATACCCCATTTCTTTGAGTTTTTTACAAGCATCAAAAACTCCTTCAATGTATTCGAAATCATCCACGGTATGAACATAACCATGATCAACGTTGATCACGCCATCACGATCGATAAAGACTGCTGGTTTGGCCAAGAGTTAGCCCTCTGTATTATTGCGTTAAGCAGATTATGGCATGCCAGAGACTGGTATTCACCTGTTTCCCGGTAATGCATCGCCTCTTCTATAAAAGAAAATAATAAAAAATAACATCTAGACGTCCAGACGTAAAAATAGCTATTGACTTAGCCGTCTAGACATCCTAGCATCACAGCAACAGAATATGATATAAATCAACCTTTCAAACCAAACGATTACAATATTAAAACAACAAATACCAATCGATTTATCTAAGTTCAGGAAGTTCGATGATAGAAATTAATAGAGTCAATAAAGTGTTCTATCAGGGTGAAAGAGCAATAAACGCCCTCCTCGATATCAACCTAACGATTGAGCAAGGTACCATTTTCGGGGTGATCGGCTCTTCTGGCGCCGGTAAAAGCACGCTGATTCGTTGCGTAAATTTACTGGAAAAGCCCACCAGCGGCCATGTTATTGTGGACGGTATCGATCTTACTCAGCTATCGAATCAGGAGCTGACATTAGCCCGCCGTAAAATTGGCATGATTTTCCAGCACTTTAATCTGCTATCGTCTCGTACTGTCTTTGATAATATCGCACTTCCTTTAGAGCTGGCCGGTGCACCAAAAACGGAACTCACGACGAAAGTCGACGAGTTACTGAAACTGGTTGGCTTGGCTGATAAAAGGGACACTTATCCATCCAATCTCAGTGGTGGTCAAAAACAGCGCGTCGCCATTGCGCGAGCGTTAGCCTCCGATCCTAAAGTATTGCTTTGTGATGAAGCCACCAGCGCACTGGATCCGGCTACAACCCAGTCAATTCTTGAACTACTGAAAGAAATCAACCGTAAGCTGAACCTGACGATTCTACTGATCACCCATGAGATGGATGTGGTTAAAAGTATCTGTTCTGAAGTCGCGATTATTGGCGATGGTGAGCTGGTAGAAAAAGGCCCGGTCGGAGATATTTTTGCCCACCCGAAAACAGACCTGGCACGCGAGTTTATTCGTTCGACGTTAGACTTATCAATACCAGATGATTATCAAGTGCGAATGACTGCAGAACGAGTGGCCGGTAGCTTCCCTCTGGTACGCCTGGAATTTACGGGGGCTTCTGTTGATGCTCCCCTGATCAGCCAGGTTGCGCGAGAGTTTAATATCGATATCAGTATCCTGAGTTCTGATATGGACTACGCGGGCGGCGTTAAATTTGGCCTGATGCTGGCTGAATTCCTGGGAACAGAGCAAGCAGCAGAACAAGCGATCGCTTTTCTGCACGATCATAAAGTAAATGTTGAGGTATTAGGTTATGTGGCTTGATTCTATTGCCAGTTGGTGGCAAACCAATGAACGTCTGACCTACCTGCTCATTGAAGCACTCGGTCAGACCCTAACTATGGTACTTGCATCCGGCATCATCGGTTTTGCATTAGGCATTCCTCTAGGTGTCGCGCTGCACTTAAGTAAAGAAGGCGGGCAACTGGAAAACCGCACCCTGAATAAAGTCTTGGGTATCGTTGTGAATATTGGCCGATCCATTCCGTTTATTATTCTGCTGGTCGCCATTATTCCGTTTACCCGCTTTATTGTAGGCAGCTCTATCGGCACCGCGGCAGCAATTGTTCCACTGACCGTGGGGGCTATTCCTTTTATCGCACGGCTGGTTGAAGGGGCATTACTGGAAGTACCATCAGGCCTGGTTGAAGCTGCTCAGGCGATGGGGGCGACACCGAAACAAATCGTAACCAAAGTACTATTACCAGAAGCACTGCCCGGCATTATTAATGCCATCACTATTACACTGGTTACGCTGGTGGGCTATTCTGCAATGGCAGGCACCGTCGGTGGCGGTGGCTTAGGCGATGTCGGTATTCGTTACGGCTACCAACGCTTTGATGGCACTGTCATGATGATCACTGTCATCATGCTGGTCATCCTGGTTCAGCTTATTCAATCTGTCGGCGATCACTTAGTGAAACGCGTCGATCACCGATAATCCAAAATTCTAAAAAAGTACACATTTTAGGGAATACCCCAGTCTAAGGAGAAGTAACATGACATTTAATCTAAAAAACCTTTTTGCTGTCGCAGGTCTGGCGTCTGCATTAGTTCTAACCGGTTGTGGCGAGAAAGAAACAGCCGCGGTTGATGCAAATAAGATCAAAGTTGGGGTAGCTGCGGGGGCTGAAGCACAGGTAGCAGAAGTGGCCGCGAAGGAAGCAAAAGACAAATACGGTCTGGATGTTGAGCTAATCGTTTTCACTGATTTCGTTGCACCAAATGCAGCACTTGAAGATGGCTCTATTGATCTCAATGCTTTCCAGCACAAGCCATACCTTGATCAACAAATCGCTGACCGTGGTTACAAGTTCGCCATCGCGGGTAACACCTTTGTTTATCCAATCGCGGCCTATTCTAACCAAGTAAAATCAATTGATGAGCTAAAAGACGGTGATCAAATTGCGGTACCGAATGATCCGACAAACCTCGGACGTTCACTACTGCTACTTCAACAACAAGGCCTGATCACCCTGAAAGAAGGTGTGGGTCTAACGGCAACCGCACTGGATATTATTGGTAATGAGAAAAACCTGAAAATTATTGAATTGGAAGCAGCCCAGCTACCGCGCTCTCTTGACGATGTTCAGCTTGCAATCATCAACACTACGTACTCAAGCAGTATCAACCTGACTCCAGAGCGTGACGGTGTATTCGTTGAAGACAAAGAATCACCATACGTGAACCTGATTGTGGCCCGTGAAGACAATGTTGATGCTGAGAATGTAAAAACGTTCGTTAAAGCATATCAGTCAGAAGCCGTTTACGCAGCGGCACAAGAGATCTTCCAGGGTGGCGTAGTCAAAGGCTGGTGATTCCATCAAACAACAGATTGTTCAGAGCCTCAGACATTAGTCTGGGGCTTTTTTTATGGTATAAACCCCAAATAATTGAAATGCAGCAAGGCCAAACCTTTATGTCATACAACATTGAGCCTATTGGTGTTATTCGCTCACCCTACAAAGAAAAGTTTGCGGTGCCACGCCAACCCGGTTTAGTTCCCAGTGCCCGTTCTGAAATTGTGCTGCAAGGTGAAGCCAATGCTCTCGAAGCCGTCAGAGGCATCGAACAGTTCAGTCATTTGTGGCTGCTATTTTTGTTTGATCAGAATCTGGAAGCAGGATGGCGTCCAACCGTTCGCCCTCCCCGCTTAGGGGGAAACGAGCGTATTGGTGTATTTGCCAGTCGTGCGACCTTTCGCCCGAATGGTATTGGTATGTCAGCGGTTGAGTTAAAAGGCATTCGCCAACAAGGTGGTCATGTGATCATCGAGCTCGGTGGCGTCGACTTAGTTGATGGCACCCCGATTGTTGATATCAAGCCATACGTACCGTATTCCGACAGCCTGCCTGATGCACTGGGTGGGTTTGCCTCTGAACAGCCAGAGACCCTGAACGTGGTATTCAGTGATACCGCAATAGATAAGCTCCAGAGTGAGCATGGTCGCTACCAGCAGAACGTTATTGCCGAGGTATTAGCCCAAGATCCCCGACCTGCTTATAAAAAAGGCAAAACAGACAGCAAGGAATATGCAGTGCACTTGTTTAATTTCAATGTCAGATTTACTGTTAATCATGAACAAGTCACAGTTACTGCGCTAGAATCTATTGGTGATTGATCCCGCGAGCAATTGATCTCTTTGGCGAATAGTGAATACCACCAAATTGTTCCGCTTGCTATAAGCTGGTAATATATCGCCCTTCACTTAAAATTCATCAACCAACGGATACCATCAATGCGTACCAGTAAATATCTTCTTTCCACCCTGAAGGAGACTCCAAACGACGCAGAAGTTATTAGCCACCAGCTAATGCTACGTGCAGGTATGATCCGTAAGCTGGCTTCAGGTCTTTATACCTGGCTACCTACAGGTCTGCGTGTTCTGCGTAAGGTCGAAAACATTGTTCGCGAAGAAATGAACAATGCAGGTGCAGTCGAAATGATTATGCCCGTCGTTCAGCCTTCTGATCTATGGCAAGAGACTGGTCGCTGGGACAAATTTGGCCCCGAACTGCTTCGTATCGCTGACCGCCATGGCCGTCCGTTTGTATTAGGTCCGACTCACGAAGAAGTGATCACGGACATGGTTCGCAACGAAGTTAAATCTTATAAGCAGCTTCCTCTGAACCTGTACCAGATCCAGACAAAATTCCGTGACGAAGTTCGTCCGCGCTTTGGTGTGATGCGCTCTCGTGAGTTCATCATGAAAGATGCTTACTCGTTCCACCTGGACAAAGAAAGCCTGGTGGAAACCTACGAGATTATGTATCAGGCATACTGCAATGTATTTAGCCGTATGGGCTTGGATTTCCGCCCAGTATTGGCTGATACGGGTTCTATCGGCGGTTCTGGCTCTCACGAGTTCCACGTGCTGGCCGAAAGCGGCGAAGACTTAATTGCCTTCTCGACTGAATCTGATTACGCAGCGAATATCGAGAAAGCTGAAGCCGTTGCACCAACCGCTGAGCGTGCAGCACCAACAACAGAAATGACGTTGGTTGACACACCGAATGCAAAAACCATCGCAGAGTTGGTTGAGCAACACGGTATCGCTATCGACAAAACAGTGAAAACCCTGTTTGTTAAAGCCTCTGACGAGGTGGATGCTGATATCATCGGTCTGATCATTCGCGGTGATCACGAACTAAATGAAATCAAAGCAGAAAACTTGAAAGAAGTGGCATCTCCACTAGAAATGGCAACGGAAGAAGAAATCCGTGCATTGATCGGTGCAGGCCCAGGTTCATTAGGTCCTGTTGGTCTTAAACTGCCATTCATCGTTGACCGTACCGTTGCCGTCATGAGTGACTTTGGTGCTGGCGCAAATATCGACGACAAACACTACTTCGGTATCAACTGGGGTCGTGATGTTGAGCTGGGTCAGGTAGAAGATCTACGTAACGTTGTTGAAGGTGATCCAAGCCCTTGTGGTCAAGGTACCCTGCAGCTTAAGCGTGGTATTGAAGTGGGTCACATCTTCCAGCTTGGTAATAACTACTCCACCTCTATGAACGCAGCCGTTCTTGGCCCTGATGGTAAAAACACCATTATGGAAATGGGTTGTTACGGTATTGGCTGTACCCGTGTTGTGGCTGCAGCTATCGAACAGAATCACGATGACAGCGGTATTATCTGGCCGGCAGCCATTGCGCCGTTCCAGGTAGCTATCGTGCCGATGAACATGGCGAAGTCTGAAGAAGTGAAAGAAGCGGCAGAGAAACTGTACGCTGAACTTACCGCAGCAGGCATCGAAGTCTTGTTTGATGATCGAAAAGAACGCCCGGGTGTCATGTTTAAAGACATGGAGCTAATCGGTGTTCCACACACAATCGTTATCGGTAACCGCAGCCTTGAAAATGGCGAAGTGGAATACAAAAACCGTCGCGATGGCAGTAAAGTCGGTGTCCCTGTTGCAGAAGCAGTCGAACTGATCAAGCAAAAGCTGGCTTAATCCGCAGCATCATCTCAAATTTTAAAGCCTCCCTCGCGGAGGCTTTTTATTTTCCGCTAACTCAAACTCAGCTCATTAAACATCCAAATTTCACTTTATCATTATTCAACTCAGTACGTTTAGCTATATAGTTAAGTAGTAACTAAACATAATCTTATAGAAGTTTTCTTAACCTACGTAACGATTTAGCTCGCAGCCATTTTATACCAGAGCAAAGAGGAAGCGCGCCTGTTTTTATGCAACAGAGCATAAGCATTAATGAGCACTCCCGATACTGTTATTGTATGAAATAGCAAAGAGATGGAGTGTTACAAGAGGGCAGATTGCATGGCAACGGATAAGCCTAAAATCAGCTTATTACTGACCGGTGGCGGCGCGCGAGCGGCTTACCAGGTTGGGGTACTAAAGGCGATTGCTGAGTGGTACCCCAGGGTACACCACAGCCCGTTTTCCATCTATTGTGGTACTTCGGCTGGTGCTATCAATGCCATTTCAATTGCCTGTTATGCCTCTTGCTTCCGCCTTGGGGTCAAGAAACTGGAATGGATTTGGGCGCAATTACATAGCAGAAGGGTGTTCAGTGCCAGCTCTTATGGCATGACAAGCTACCTGGCTAAACAATGGTTTGCACGATTACAAGCCGACTATCATGAACGCCCGCCTTTTGGCCTGCTAAATAACCGTCCTTTGCGTCACCTGCTTAATCAGGTCAATAACTATGAACGGCTAGAAAAACAAATTTTAGCCGGCAACCTTCATGGTATATCGATCACCGCGTCGAGCTACAAGAGCGGGGTCTCTGTCAGCTTTTTCCAAGGGCAAGAGGAACTGACTGAATGGGATCGGGCTAAATCTAAAGGTCGGCGTGCCTTAATTTCCACTGAACATCTGTTGGCTTCTTCTGCGATCCCTCTGGTTTTTCCTGCTACTCGTATTGGCCAGACCTATTATGGTGACGGATCGATTCACCAGCTTGCTCCCCTTCGCCCTTCACTGAAAATGGGGGCTGATAAAATTTTGATCATTAATTTAATCAACCAGAAAATCAATGAAAGGGATCATACCAAAGCACCAGGGCTGGCATCACTGGGCGGACACCTGATGGATACCATTTTCAGTGATACCCTAGCCGCCGACCTGGAAAATTTATCACGGACAAACACGATTTTTCAGACTCTGTCAGAAAAAGAGCGGCAACAATTAAAACTCAAATACGTCGACTATATTCACCTTTCACCGAGCCAATCATTTGAGCCATTGGCTCAGGAATATTATTGCCATATGCCGCCAATGACCCGCGCTTTGATGCGATTAGCCGGGATCAGCCCCAGAGATGATGCCGCAATCACCAGCTATATCTTGTTTGAACCTGAATATATTCATGCACTAATCGATATGGGTTATCAGGATGCTTTAGAACAAGAGACGATCCTCCGCAATTTTCTGAAATAAAATCAGTGAATTATTGAAAAAACAAAGATCTAAATGTTGATTTGGCTTAATAATTGCCTATAGTTAAGCACTTAACATTTTTATGACGCTGTTATGGATCCGATTCTCTGGGATAAAATTTTTGCAGACGAGCGAAAACCAAGGGCTAAGCCGCTTGGGGCTGATCAGCGCTTGCTAATGCTGCAAAAATTGCAAGGAAAATTAGATCTTGGATTATTGTTCGAGATTTTCACCCGCGAAATTGAAAAACAGATCGATATCAGCCGTCTGATTTGGGATTTTGATGATACCTGTACTCTGATACGCAGAGGAAAATCAACCGAATTCCGTCAAACTTTTGTCCTTCGTTTTGGCGACATTGAACTTGGTACACTGCAATACAGCACCCCTTACAAATTAGACAAAGACGAAATTAATCTACTCCATACCTATCACCGCCTTTTTGCCGGTCCGCTTACCAATGCGCTCGAATACCGTCGCGTCAAAAATATGGCAATGAGTGACTACTTATCAGGTCTTGGCAACCGTACCAGCTTTGAGCAAGACATACAGCATGCCATCGCGATGAGCGAACGCAGGAATGTCGGCCTGGTTGTATTGCTCTTCGATCTGGATAATTTCAAACAAGTGAATGATCGTTTTGGTCATTTAGACGGCGATAAAGTGATCCGCCGCTTTGCTATGGTGTTAAAGCAATCTGTCCGTGCATCAGACCGTTGCTACCGAATAGGTGGAGATGAATTTATTATGATCCTTCAGCCTGCAACGGCGGAATCTGCGCAGAAAGTCACAAGGCGAGTGCAGCAGTTAACCATTGAAGACCCGACCCTGCGCACCCTCAAGATCGGTTCTTCTTTTGGTTATGCCCAGTACAACAAAGGTGATACGGCCACCTCCATGATTGATCGTGCCGACCGCCAGCTCTATAAGCAAAAGCGCAATAAATAACCAGCCTGCCAAGAACCTTGCTCTGAACCATATTCATTTTTTACTCCCCCATGTATAGTTATCTCGATAAACCAAGCTTTGATAAGACTTCCAATTCGCTTTTACTCTTATTCAGCGAAAGCTAATTAGAAGACTCATTGATTTAAGGAAAGACCATGAAAGTTCATGAATGCTGTGAATTTACCCGTAAGATCTATGCGCAAATCGGTGGCGGTGAACTGGGTTATATTCCAAATGCCATTCATTGCGCAATTAAAGCGTTAGATTATATTGCCGGTAATGAAGAGTTACCTAAAGAGGTTCGTGAACGCGCCGCCTTTGCTGCTGCTAATTTACTAATGAGTGATCACGAGGATTAAGTCATGAGAGCAGTTCCGTTAAGCCAATAACGGCGACGACACAGACAAAAACGGAAGCCAATGGCTTCCGTTTTTTTATCTCTGTTATTTATGAGTGAAGCGGTCAATCCGTTAAGAAAATGAAGCCCATAGCACTGTCGCAACGAAGATAGGACAAACCACTTTCAGGTAGAGCGGCCAGATTTTCCAGAACAGACTGTTTTCAAGTTCCGGACAGCCTGCACTCAATTCTTTCAGCTTACTATTACGAGACCACACCCAACCGGCAAACAGAGTGAACAGCAATGCCGCTACCGGCTGGAAATACTGCGTTGCGATTGTTGCAACCAAGCCAAACATCTCGCCGAAATTAAAGATAATCACGACACTGAAAATCGCGATTACAGCCCCTAGCACCCAGCTGGTTGGTTTACGACTGGTATTAAAGCGTTCACTCACCAGCGAGACCGGACATTCCAACATCGAAATGGACGAGGTGAGAGCAGCAATGGTCATCAACACAAAGAAAACCAGCGCCAGCAGCTCGCCGACAAAGCCCAAGCTATCAAACAGCATAGGGAGTACCGTAAACACCAGGGTATCTGAACTCAGTAATGAGCCATCGTCAGCATAAATGGCCACGCCTTTTTGCATCGCAACAAACATGGCCGGCATCACCACCATACCGGCAATAATCGCAACGGCGGTATCAACTAATGTGACGCTCAGTGCCATTTTAGGCAGGTTTTCTTTCTTACTCAGGTATGAGCCATAGACCAGCATTGAACAGCCACCGATGGTCAGCGAGAAGAAGCCTTGTCCCATTGCGGCAAGCAACAACCGGCGGTCGAAGATTTTGCTAAAGTCAGGAATGATAAAGTGCTTCAAACCTTCCATTGCGCCATCTTGGGTCATGATATACAGGAACATTAAACCAAACAGCGCAAACAGCGCCGGCATTAGGCGTGTTGACCATTTTTCAATACCTTGCTTAACACCGCTTTGGACAATCAAAATAGTCAGTACATAAAAAATGATCGCACCGAAAAGGTTTCGTGAAACAGAGAATTCTTTAAGCCACGCAGAGGCTGATTCAAAACCTAGAATATCGGTCACAGCCGCAAACATGAAGGTGATCAACCAGCCGGCGACAATACTGTAAAAAGCGAGAACTAAACATGGTACAAGCAAGCCAATACAGCCGACCATTGCCCCTGCTTTTTTCGCCAGCGGATTATCAGACAGACTACGCATGCTATCGATAGGGTTAGCCTGACCATGACGGCCAATCGCCATTTCAGCGACCAGCATCGGAAAAGCGACGACCAGGATCATAAGAAGATACACCAGTACAAACGCACCGCCACCATTACTGGCAGCCTGAGTTGGAAAACCCCAAATATTCCCTAACCCGACAGCCGCCCCGGCTGCCGCCAGCACAAATCCTACTCTTGAACCAAAATGTTCTCTATTTCCAGCCATTATCCGCACTCATATATTTTGAAAACCACCGTATCAGCGTGCTAGTACGATAATACCTACCGTCATATTTAGCAATAGCGGGAAATCTAACTGGATAAATAGTAACCATGCAGATGTAAATATTGCGCCACAGTACAAGATCGGTACAAATCAACAAAAAAGCCGCCAGCTGCATTTAATGCAGATGACGGCTCAATATGGTGTTATACCCAAGCTACCTCAAGATGCAGAGTTCAGCGAGAATTCATTGGCTTTTAGGCAAGGCAGCCATTTGATTGAATGGTGGTTCTATTTAGATAATGGCTAACACAGAATAAAAGTCAATGAAACTCGCCCTTTGGGAGCTCCTCTGGAAAATCACTTCTTCACAAAATGTGTTTGAAAGGGGGGCGCCATTCCTACACACATTTCATTCGAATTGAGTTCCCAGAGGAAGCTCTGAATCCCGCACCTTGAGGTGGTTTGGGTATCTAAGTTACAGCGATTCAGCTCGACGCATGTTGGTTCAAGAGTAAAGAGGTCGGTCGTTACTATTTTAGCTGTGAAAAATACGCCGCTACATTGGCAATATCATCATCACTTAACAGCGCGGCTTGTGGCTGCATCACCATCGACATTCCGCCATTGCGCTGTTTACTTTTATACGCTTTTAATGAACTCACCAGATACTGTTCGTTCTGACCTTTCAGGTTTGGGTAACCGGGGATCATGGCGATACCGTCGGCACCATGGCAAGCGGCACAAAGCGCGGCTTTTGCTTTCCCTGCGACAGGATCGCCTGCGGCCATGGTAGGGGATGAAATCACTGCGGCTAACATTGCAAATGCAAGAACTTTCTTCATTTTGTCCTCTTTAATATTGTTATAATCCTCATAACGAATTGTGCACCTTTTATATACATAATGCACTTAAGACGCGTCATACTGCCAATCTAGTTCACAATCCTGGCCTGCAAATTCTTCAACGACAAATAATCCAGCCACTGCCGCTAACTGCTCACCATAAAAGAGCAATGGCGTTCGCCGCCGATTCCAGCTCGGTATACCATATTCCTGAAACAGTTTTTTCAACTTACGTTTTCCCACGCGACCTTGTGGTTTCACCTCAAGCCCTTCCGGCTCAAATCGAACCGATACTACCTCGTCATCTTGTGGCAGGCGCAAGATGCCCTGAGCAGAATGACGAAGATAGATGCTACCGAGCCCTTGCGGTAACGAATAAGCCTGATCTATTTCGCATACCTGATGCCAGTCACTGATATCAGGCCACTGATTAACAACATACAGCCGCTGCTTATAACGGCGGACCTGATGGTTGTGCCAGCAAAGTTGCGGATTGGCATCATCTTGTGCCATAACGACTGAGTGCCAAATCTGTTGTAGCTGAGCTTGTGAGGGCATACGGACATCAAAACGATTTAGCCACTGACGAATAAGTTGCTTACCAATACGTTCGGACGATAATTCACCAATAATTAAACTATGATCTGAATGCAGTGCATTCGCTAATTGGGCGGCAAGTAATTCGCGTAAAAGCGCTTCTTGTTCACCGCATAGCGCTGCACTACGCGCCACGGCTTTACGCATGCCCGGCCAACGTTCCAGCAAGCGAGGCGTGATTTGATGACGAAGAAAGTTACGGTCGTAACGCTGATCCTGGTTACTCTCATCCTCGACCCAGCGAAGCTGGTGATCTGCGCCGTAGGCCATGATCTCCTGGCGACTGGCGTGCAGTAACGGACGCAGGTGATACCCTGCGGCAAATTCGGTGTGCACCGGCATGGAAGCTAACCCGGCAGGGCCACTGCCGCGCTTTAACGCCAGCAGAAAGGTTTCAAACTGATCATCTGCATGCTGGGCCGTTAATAAGACATCGAGAGGCTCTACATGCCTTGCTAATGCAAGATAACGCTGCTCTCTTGCCTGCTGTTCAACACTTATTCGGTTCCCCAGCGCAAGAGTGACAGATTCAACCCGGCACTCGATGCCTTCTTCCTGTGCCCATTCCTGACAGCGTTGCACCCACGCATCGGCATTGGTGCTTAAGCCATGATGAACATGCACTGCCAGACACTGGTACTGCGGATGCTGCCTGATGAAACGCCCCATTAAATGCAACAGCACCCGAGAATCCAATCCGCCGCTTAACGCGAGAATAAAACGTTTAGAGCGAGGAGCATGTGCTTGCAGACATGCCGACAGTTGAGAATAAAGCATGGTGAGTGAGTTCGCCTTTTAAGGAATGCTCCAATACTACCAATCAACCGCGCCAGACAAAACCCAATAAAAAAGCGGGCCAACCTAAGTTGACCCGCTTTTATATTCGATTTTGTTACCTATAGTAGCGATTTAGCTCGCTGCTACATTTAGCAGTAACCGTAACTCATCAGACGCTGATAACGACGCTCTAGTAACTCATCAGTATCTAACGCTTCAAGTTCAGCCAGGCTAGCCAGCAGCTGCGCTTTTAGTGATGCCGATATTGCAGCTAAATCACGGTGTGCACCGCCTAATGGCTCTTCAATTATCGTATCAATAAGCTCAAGTTCTTTCAGGCGATCGGCCGTCAAACCCATTGCTTCAGCAGCCTGAGGCGCTTTATCTGAATCACGCCACAAGATAGACGCACAGCCTTCTGGCGAAATCACTGAATACGTAGAATATTGCAGCATATTGACGCAGTCACCCACCCCAATTGCCAATGCGCCACCAGAACCACCTTCACCGACCACATTACAGATCACGGGTACGGTTAAACCAGCCATATACTTCAGGTTGGTCGCGATCGCTTCTGACTGACCACGCTCTTCCGCACCAACACCAGGATAAGCACCTGCAGTATCGATGAAAGTGATGATGGGCATTTTAAAACGCTCAGCCATTTTCATCAAACGCAGTGCTTTACGGTAACCTTCAGGCTTTGGCATACCGAAGTTACGGAATACTTTCTCTTTGGTATCGCGACCTTTCTGATGGCCAATTACCATCACAGGGCGGCCATCGAGACGAGCAATACCACCAACCAGTGCTTTATCATCCGCAAAAGCACGATCACCAGCCAATGCATCAAACTCAGTAAAGATGTGCTCAATGTAATCAAAAACATACGGACGCTGCGGATGGCGAGCTAATTGAGCCACCTGCCATGCACCTAAATCACTAAAGATCTTTTTAGTGAGTTCCAGGCTTTTCTTTTCCAGCTGTCCAATTTCTTTATCTAAATCAACCGATGCCGATTCATCACGACGCGACACGTCACGTAAGGCTTCAATTTTTGCTTCTAATTCTGCAATCGGCTGTTCAAACTCGAGGAAATTCAGGCTCATACCACTTTAAATCCTTTTGCCCATGATTATCAGTGTAAACATGGGCTAAATTAATTAAATTCAAGCTCGACTTGCTTCTCACCCAGTAAGGCTTTGAGATCAAGAATTAACTGATCTGTTGGCGTAATACGCCATTCTGTCCCTAAAGTGAGTTTGGCACGTGCATTCGAGCGCTGATAATACACATTGACAGGTACTGTACCTGCCCGGTGAGGCTCCAGCACTTGGCTGAAGCGCGCAAAAAACTGTTCATCAACTTGCTTCTCAGTCACTGAGATAGCAAGACCTCTCAGGTGCTTTTCTCTGGCTTCTGAGATATCCAGTACTTCTCTGGCTGACATTTTAAGGCCACCATTGAAATCATCAAAGCTGACCTGTCCGGAAACCACTAATATTTTATCTTTTTCCAGCAAATCAAGATACCGTTCTAACGCATCAGAGAAAAGCATTACTTCCATCCGGCCCGAACGATCATCTAATGTCATCAGCCCAATACGGGTACCGCGTTTGGTGGTCATCACTCGCGCCGCAATCACCAACCCCGCCACAGACGCCACTTTATCACGGCTGGTTGGGTGGGCATCTTTCAAACGCCATGTTGTATAATGCTTCAGTTCAGGGACATAGGCATTAACCGGGTGGCCGGTTAAATACAGCCCTAAGGTTTCCCGCTCCCCTTCTAACCAGACTTTATCTGGCCATTCAGGAATGTTGGAATAGGCCTGCTCTACCTCTTCCGGTGCAGCAGTCAGTACACCGAACATATCAGCCTGACCAAAGGCTTCGGCCTGATGGTGCTGGCCTGCCGCCTTAATAGCATCGTTCAGCGTTGCCATCATTGTGGCACGGTTAGGGCCTAAACGATCCATCGCCCCCGACTTGATCAGCTTCTCAAGTACTCGCTTGTTAACCTTCTTGGTATCGATTCTGGCGCAGAAATCGAACAAATCTTTGAAGTGGCCGCCTTTATTACGCGCTTCAATGATATTTTCAATCGGCCCTTCACCCACGCCTTTTACTGCGCCGATACCGTAAACAATGGCACCGTTTTCATCGACATTAAAGCGATACAGGCCTTTATTGACATCAGGCGGCAACAGCTTCAGTTTCATCCGATGGCATTCATCCACCAGGCCGACAATTTTATCGGTGTTATCCATATCAGCAGTCATTACTGCCGCCATGAATTCAGCAGGATAGTGCGCTTTCAGATATAACGTCTGGTAAGAAACCAATGCATACGCAGCAGAGTGAGACTTGTTAAAACCATAACCGGCAAATTTCTCTACCAGGTCAAAGATTTTCATCGAGAGCTCGCCATCAACCCCGTTTTTAATGGCACCGTCTTCAAAAATGGTTCGCTGCTTAGCCATCTCTTCAGGTTTTTTCTTACCCATAGCACGGCGAAGCATATCGGCACCGCCGAGCGTATAGCCCGCTAAAACCTGAGCTATCTGCATGACCTGTTCCTGATACAGGATGATGCCGTAGGTTGGCTCAAGGATCTCTTTCAGCGATTCATGTTGCCATTTTTCATCGGGATAAGAGACCGCCTCACGGCCATGCTTACGGTCGATAAAGTTATCAACCATGCCCGATTGCAATGGTCCAGGTCGGAACAAAGCGACCAGTGCGATCATATCTTCAAAGCTGTCGGGCTGAAGACGTTTGATCAGATCTTTCATGCCTCGGGATTCCAACTGGAATACCGCGGTCGATTCTGAGCGCTGCAACATGGCGAACGATTTAGCATCAGCCATTGGAATAGCCGCAATATTAACCGGCTCTTTGCCTTCCGCTTCAAGACGGGGGTTGATCAGGCCAAGTGCCCAGTCAATGATGGTTAATGTTCGCAGACCCAGGAAGTCGAACTTAACCAAGCCTGCGGTTTCAACGTCATTCTTATCAAACTGGGTAACCGGGTTGGCGCCTTCGGCATCACAATACAGCGGGGAAAAATCGGTGATCGTGGTCGGTGAAATAACAACACCACCCGCGTGTTTACCGGCATTACGTGTCACACCTTCAAGAATGCGACACATATCAATCAGAGCTTTAACTTCTTCGTCAGCATTATACGCTTCACCCAGTTGCGGTTCCGCATCAAAGGCCTTTGCCAGCGTCATACCCGGTTCAGCAGGGATCAGTTTTGAAAGACGATCAACGAAGCCATATGGGTGACCAAGAACACGTCCCACATCACGGATCACCGCTTTGGCCGCCATGGTACCAAAAGTGATGATCTGCGAGACCGCATCACGACCATAAATTTCCGCGACGTGATCGATAACCAAATCACGTTTATCCATACAGAAATCGATATCGAAATCGGGCATGGATACACGTTCCGGGTTCAAGAATCGCTCGAACAGTAAGTCAAATTCCAACGGATCAAGATCGGTGATACCCAACGCATAAGCCACCAGTGAACCCGCACCCGAACCACGGCCCGGACCTACCGGTACGTCGTTATCTCTTGACCACTGCATAAACTCCATTACGATCAGGAAATAACCGGGGAACCCCATCTGATTGATCACTTCGAGTTCTATCTCTAGGCGTTCGTCGTATTCAGGACGGCGTTCAGCACGTACCGCATCATCAGGAAAGAGAAACGCTAAGCGTTGCTCTAAGCCTTCCCGCGACTTCACGACCAAGAAATCTTCTGTGCTCAAATCACCGGTTGGGAAGTTAGGCAGGAAGTATTCACCCAGACGAACGGTTACATTACAACGCTTAGCGATTTCAACACTATTTGCCAGCGCTTCAGGAATGTCTGAGAACAGCTCACACATTTCCTCTTCGGTACGCAAATACTGTTGCGGGCTGTATAACTTAGGCCGGTTTGGATCAACTATCGTATAACCATCATGAATAGAAACGCGAATTTCATGAGCTTCAAACTGTTCCGATGAAAGGAAACGTACATCGTTAGTTGCAACGACAGGAAGCCCGGCTTTTTCAGCTAACTCAACAGCAAAGTGCAGATATACATCTTCATCGGCGCGTCCTGTTCGTACCAGCTCAAGATAATAGCTATCCGGAAAATGGGTCTGATAAAACTCGACGCAGCGGTTAACCATGGTCTGGTTACCTTTCAACAGCGCTTTACCGACATCACCACAACGGCCTGATAGTAAAATCAGTCCTTTGCTATGTTCAGCTAACCATTCTTTATCGATAACAGGCTTGTGTTGAACGTGGCCACGCAGATACGCTTTCGATATCAGCATGGTCAGGTTCTGATAACCGTCATTGTCGGCGGCCAGTATCGTCAGATCACAGAGCTCATTTTCCAGCTCTTCGGACTGAACTTTAAAATCAGCACCAATGATGGGCTTCATTCCGGCACCATGTGCTGCAAAGTAGAATTTCACCAGACCACACAAGTTAGTGAAGTCTGTCAGCGCCATTGCCGGCATGCCCAGTTCGGCAACTTTTTTGACTAATGGCGGTACTTTTGACAGCCCATCAACCATAGAGAAGTCACTGTGGATACGAAGATGAATAAAGCGAGGTTCAGCCATGACAACCAGATTTGATACGTTCTTGATTCGAAGCAATGATTATAGCCTAAAGCCTTAACATCATCACCGTGTACGACTTAGCAGTACTCACTGCTAACCCTGTAAATATAAAGCATGTCGCGACTTAGTCTATACCGAGGATACGCTTCACCGGTTTAAAACTCTTACGGTATTGCTCAATAACACCATATTGCTCTAAGGCTGCAAAGTGCGCTTTGGTCGGGTAGCCCTTGTGCCTGGCAAAACCATACTCAGGGTGCAAAGCGTCAAGCTCTTCCATTTCACGATCTCGCGTTACTTTGGCGATAATCGATGCAGCACTGATTTCAGCCACCCGCAAATCACCTTTAACCACAGCTTGAGCCGCCATCGGCAACTGTGGAATTTTGTTACCATCAACTAACACATAGTCAGGTTGTACCGACAGATCCGCAACGGCACGTTGCATCGCCACCATGGTCGCCTGCAAAATGTTGAGCTGATCAATTTCTTCCGGCTCACAGCGACCGAGTGACCAAGCTAATGCTTTCTCTTTGATTTCATCAAACAGCAGGTTGCGTTTTTTCTCACTCAGCTTCTTGGAGTCCGTAAGGCCTTCAATCGGGTTATTCGGATCCAGGATCACCGCGGCCGTCACAACCGCGCCGACTAACGGCCCGCGACCGACTTCATCAACCCCGGCAATCAGGTTGGCTTGCGGATATTCGAACGGTTCAAAATCTTTAGTCATTTTTCTTAGCTCAAGCTTTACCAATCAACGACAATACCGCCTGAGCGGCTTGCCTATCAGCATCACATTTTATTAGTTGGTGCATACGAGAAAATTCAGCCATCAAAGCGGAGTTATCCGCCGATAAATAATGGTCAACTTGCTCAAATAATTTCTCGGGAACACAGTCTTCTTGCAGTAACTCAGGCACAAGTTGCTGATCAGCCAAAATATTAGGCAATGATACATACTTGGTTTTCAGCATCCGCCGCATTAGCCAGGCCGTCAGCGCTTTGACTTTATAGCCAACCACCATCGGACGTTTCACCAACATACATTCCAGCGCGACAGTACCAGATGCCAGCAGTACCACATCAGAGGCGATCATGACATTACGGGCGGTATCATCTACCAGCACAAAATCCAGCTCTGGCGCGGTTTCCTGCCATGCTTGTACAAATTGCTCTCGACGTTTTTGGTTCACCAACGCCACCACAAAACCAAGATCCGGGTGCTTCTGCTTAAGCAGCTTACAGGTTTCAATGAAAGGGGCAGCGAGCATCCCCATTTCACCGCCACGACTGCCTGGCAGTACGGCTAACCACCGTTTCGTCGCGCTATAACGACTGTCATTGAGGTTGAGTAACTCGCGTGCAGCATGTTGATCGGTTTGCAAAGGGATCGCATCGGCCATCGTGTGGCCAACAAATTCGCAAGGCACGTTGAATTTATCATAAAACGCTTTTTCGAAAGGCAAGAAAGCCAGAACCAAATTGGTCGCAGCTTCAATTTTGAAAATACGCTTCTGGCGCCAGGCCCATACCGATGGACTGACATAATGAACGGTTTTAATGCCCTGTCGTTTCAAATCCAGCTCTAAACGCAGATTGAAATCAGGCGCATCGATGCCGACAAAGACATCGGGCGGGTTATCAGAGAAGTATTTGACCAGCTCAGCTTTTACTTTGAATAAGCGTGGCAGGCGACCTAACACTTCCACAATGCCCATCACGGCCAGCTCTTCCATATCAAACAGCGATTCACAGCCTTCTGCTTCCATACGGGGACCAGCAACGCCAACAAATTCAGCATCCGGGTATTTGGCTTTAACGGCACGGATAAAACCGGCACCTAAAATATCGCCGGAGATTTCCCCGGCGACAATTCCTATTCGAAGTGGCTTCGTCATATTAGCGAATGATACCGCGTGTCGAGTTTTCGAAGAATTCAGTAAACAGCCCAACCGCTTTATGCTCTTTGGCTATATCTTCAATCACCGGCTTCACTTCCGCCAGGGTTTTCCCTGAACGGTAAAGCTCTTTATACACCGCACGAATCGCTTTGATCTCAGTCTTTTCAAAGCCGCGGCGTTTCAGGCCTTCGACATTAATGCCGAAAGGCGCGCAGTGGTTGCCCTGCGCCATCACATATGGAGGCACATCTTTTACCACAATCGAGCCACCACCCAGCATACAGTGTGCACCGATGGTGCAGAACTGGTGAATAGCCGAGATACCACCAATGATGGCATGATCACCGATAGTGACGTGCCCGGCCAGAGTCGCATTGTTGGCAAAGATACAACGGTCGCCAATCACGCAGTCATGGGCAACGTGAGTATTAATCATGAACAGATTATCGTTACCCACTTTGGTAATGCCATTATCCTGGGTTGTACCACGGTGCATGGTTACGCTTTCACGAATCGTGTTGCGATCACCAATTTCCAAACGGGTCGGCTCGCCGGCATATTTCAGGTCCTGGCACTCTTCGCCGATGGAAGCGAACTGGAAAATACGGTTCTCACGACCAATCTTGGTCGGGCCTTTCACCACAACGTGCGACATGATCTCAGTGCCTTCGCCGATTTCAACGTCAGTACCAATATAGCTAAATGGACCAACTTTTACGTTCGCGCCAATTTTAACCCCATCTTCAACAACTGCAGATGGGTGAATGTTTGCAGTTTCGTGGATCATTAGAATTCTCGTCTTGCGCATTTAAGCTCAGCAGAGCAAACCACTTCGCCATCAACTTTTGCTACACCATTAAACATAGCAATGCCGCGGCGTTCTTTCAGGAATTCAACTTCGATCACCAGTTGATCACCAGGAACAACAGGCTTACGGAATTTTGCCTTATCAATGCTCGCAAAGTAATACAGCTCATTTTCAGTTGGCGCACCAAAGGTTTTGAATGCCAGAAGACCCGTCGCCTGTGCCATTGCTTCCAGGATCATCACACCAGGGAAGATCGGCATCTTTGGAAAATGGCCGGTAAACTGAGGTTCGTTTACGGAAACATTCTTAATTGCGGTTAAGGTCTTACCCTCATCATAATCAGTTACTCGATCAATCATTAAGAACGGGTAACGATGAGGAAGAAGCTCTTGAATCTCTGTGATATTTAGCGTTTTGTTTTCGCTAGTCAAAACTAAATTCCTGTTCAAAATAGGCAGCTTAGCGCCTATGAAAAATTATTTAAAATACCGTACAGGTAAAACGCAAAACGGCCTACGCATGCGCAGGCCTGTTCAGCGGGCTCTACTGAAGATTACTTAGTTGCTCTCATCCAGTTTTTTTTCAACGGATTTAAGACGTTTATTCATCTCGTCAATCTTCATGACACGCGCAGCGGTTTTACGCCATTCTTTGTTCGGCTGTAAGGGGATACCGGAAGAGAACATACCTTTCTCTTCAATGCTGCGCATCACCATGCCCATACCGGTAATCGTCACGCCATCTGCGATCTCAATATGACCGTTCACTACAGATCCACCGCCGATAATACAGTATTTACCTATTTTAGTACTGCCTGCGACAATAGTACCACCGGCCATGGCCGAACCATATCCGATCTGCACGTTATGGGCGATCTGCATTTGGTTGTCGAGGATGACATTGTCTTCGATAATCGTGTCATCCAGTGCACCACGGTCAATCGTAGTACACGCACCGATTTCCACACGGTTACCAATACGAACAGAACCCAACTGCGGGATCTTCACCCACTCGCCTTTGTCATTCGCATAACCAAAACCATCAGCACCAATGACAGTGCTCGATTGCACTAAACACTGTGAACCCAATACCACATCATGATAAATGGTCACGTTTGCCCATAGCTTGCTGTCGGCACCGATTTCTGCATTTTTACCGATAAAGCAACCCGCACCAATCTGAGTGTTTGCCCCGATTTTTACGCCTGATTCAATCACGGCATTATGACCGATGGCAACGCCTTCACCGATGATTGCATCGTCTGCCACGTATGCAGAAGGTGCAATGCTCACAGCAGATGCTGGGGTTGTATCCAATAATTGCGCCACCAAGGCATAACCCAGGTAAGGATCATTCAGTACCAGCGCATTGCCTTCAAAGTAAGGCAAATCCGCTTCTTTCAACATCACGGCTGAAGCTTGACACCCTGACAGGTGTTTACGGTACTTACTGGCAGACAAGAACGTGATTTGTCCTTCCCCTGCTGTTTCCATGCCGGCAATTGATTGAATCTCAACAGAGCCTTCGCCATGCAGCTCTGCACCCAGTTTATCCGCTAATTCAGCAAGAGTAATACCAGTCATTATTTACCTTATTCTTTTGTAACTACAGCCACGCAAGGTGGCTGTGGCGCTCTAACGGCCACTTATCACTATGAAAAGCGGCCATTAGATTATACGTTGCTTATTTTACTGCAGAAATAACCTTAGCAGACAGGTCATCTTTCGGGTTTGCGTAAAGAACAGCTTGCGCGTCAACAACCAGATCGTAGCCTTCTTTCTTTGCTACCGCTTGGATTGCCTGACGAATTTTCATAACCAGTTTCTGCTCTTCTTCCTGACCACGACGACGCTGATCTTCCTGAAGTGCTTTCGCTTTCAGTTTGTAGTTTGAATCTAAAGAGGCTAATTCACGCTGGATCTTAGTACGATCACTCGCACTCATTAGTTCGCCGTCACGCTTCATTTTTTCAACTTTCGTCTTCATGCGCCCTTCCAGACCACGAAGCTCATCAATGCGATCTTTAAACTCTTTACGGAGCTTCTCTGGCACATTGTAGCGCTTAGCAAGCTGAGCCATCGCCTGACCCGTTGCAACATAACCCACTTTCTGGGCTGCTTCTGCTGCATGAGCATACATGGATGATGAAAGAATAACCAGGCTAAGACTTGCCGCTTTAATCCACTGTTTCAAAAGGCTTCTCCTTAAAGATTAGAATGTTCGTCCAATAGTGAATGTGAAGAACTCTTCGTCATCACCGTCGTATTTCTTGAGCGGACGAGCAATCGAGAATACGAGTGGTCCCATTGGTGACATCCACTGCAGTGCTGCACCATATGACGCACGAATTAATGATGGATCAGAGTAGTCATGCAAAAAAGAGCCATCATTGTCTTTTAAATCATACTCGGTATCCCAGACTGTACCGGCATCAACAAACACACTGGTCCGGATCTGGTTACGCACTTCGTCTGAGGCAAAGGGGGTCGGTACAATCAGCTCAACACTGGCTAACGCAACCGCGTTACCACCGGCCGCATCATCCGTACCCGTCGCACAATTATTGTTGCCACCAATCGAACTGCCTGTACTACAGCCTTCGACATAAACGGCTTTTGGCCCCACCGTATTGGATCGGAAACCGCGCATGGTACTGAAACCACCCGCGTAGAAGTTCTCATAAAATGGTAGCAGATGATCACTTCCGTTATCAGTGCTGCCGTAGCCGTTACCGTAACCTAAGCGACCACGTAATAACAGGCTGAAATCATGCCCTTCATTTAATGCAAAGTACTGGCGTACATCATACTGAGTCTTGAAATACTGCGCATCAGATCCCGGAACGGTCATTCGGAACGACGCCCGCTGATGGTTACCCGCCGTTGGGAAATAACCCCGGTTGAGGTTATTACGCGTCCAGGAGACTGACCAGTCGAAATCATCCAGTTCGATAATGTTCTCACCACGGTCGAAGCCATGGATCTTCTTAAACTTCTCAATCTGGTAGTATTCTTGGGTGTTCGAGATCTTGTTGTGATCATAACCCAGGCCAAATTCGAAGAAGTTCAGCTCATCAAACGGGAAGCCCCAGGTCAGGCTGGTACCATAACTCTGGTTGGTATAGTCCGAAATGTTGGCATCAGAGGCTTCAAACTCGTTGTAGTAAATTTTACCGCCTAAGCTAACCCCATCGAGGGTGAAGTACGGGTCGCGATATTCCAGGCTAACGTTTTTCTGGTAATCGTTCATCATGGCATTAATGCCAAAACGATTACCGGTACCTAAGAAGTTATCCTGCTGAATACCGGCCTGGAAGCTGATCCCCGATTCCGTACCGAAACCAACACCGAAGTTAATACTACCGGCATTCGATTCTTTCACGACGTATTTAACATCAACCTGATCTTCAGAGCCCGGCACACGCACTGTTTGTACGTCGACGGTTTCGAAAAAACCGGTTCGGTTCAGGCGATCTTTACCACGCTCGACCGATTTAGAGTTCAGCCAGCTACCTTCCATCTGACGCATTTCACGACGTAATACTTCATCTTTGGTCGATGTGTTACCAGAGAACTGGATATTACGCACGTAGATACGTTTACCCGGTTCAACGTTCACCAGCAGTGAAACTTCTTTGTTCTCGTCATCAAAGTCAGGGATCGTGGTCACTTGCGGGTAGGCATAACCAGATTCACCCAGTTTGCGCTTCACCGTTTCTTCCAGTGTTGTTACCTGAGCGCCGTTATAAATATCATTAGACTTAAACGTCACCAGCTTGTCGAATTCACTGTCACGATCAACCAGTTCGCCTCGGAATTTCACACCTTTTACACGATACTGCTCACCTTCATTGATTTTGAGGGTGATATAAACACCTTTCTTGTCCGGTGAAATAGCAACCTGAGTCGATTCTAATTTATATTTCAGATACCCGTTATTCAGATATTGCGAACGAAGTGCTTCCAAGTCACCTGCCAATACCTGCTTTTGGTATTTTTCATCCGCGAGGAAATTCCACCACGGCACTTCTGCCTGAAGGTTGAATTTGTCTTTCAGCTCGTCATCGCTAAAGACTTCATTACCAATAACATTAATTTGCTGGATCTTGGCCGAGACGCCTTCGGTAAACACAAACTTCAAGTCTGCACGGTTACGAGGCAGTGGAGTGACAACTGCTTTTACGCTGGCGTTGTATTTACCAACGCTATAATAGAAATCTTCTAAGCCTTTCTCTATCTTACTTAGCGTCGTCCGATCGAGCGCTTCACCCATCCGAAGATTAGACGCGTCTAAGTTTTCAGTGAGTTGCTCGTCCTTAATTGCTTTGTTACCAGAAAATGTAATATTGGCAATAGTCGGACGCTCTAATACGTTAATTAAAATCGCATTTCCATCACGAAAGACTTTGATATCTTCAAAATTGCCGGAAGCAAAAAGAGCCTGAATAATTTCTGCCACATCCCGATCATCAACGCTATCACCTACACGGACTGGCATTTTTAACAATGCAGCACCTAATGTGACACGCTGAAGGCCTTCAAAGCGAATATCATCAACTACAAATTGTTCCGCGCTCTGCGCAACACTGCTACCAAGCAAAAGTGATGCGGCCAACAGATTTTTTATCGCCATTACTGTTCTAATTATTCCTTGCTAAAAACGCATTTATTAAAGGCGGGTAAAATCATTGAATAGCGCAACGGCCATTAACGCAACCAAAATGGCTGATCCCACTCTATAGCCAATATCCTGAACTCGTTCAGAAACAGGACGACGAGTTATCGCTTCAATTGCAAAAAACAGCAAATGTCCACCGTCTAACACGGGAAGCGGTAACAAGTTAACTATGCCCAAATTGACACTTATCAGAGCCAAAAAGCCAAGGAAATAGACTATCCCGTAATCGGCTGTCATCCCTGCCCCTTTCGCAATCGATATTGGGCCACTTAAATTCTTAATTGCAATATCACCCGTCACCAACTTGCCAACCATATCAAAGGTTAAGGTGGTTAGTCGCCAGGTTTTCTCAACGGCTTTACTCACCGCTTCTAACGGGCCAAACTGCAAATTGATCCGATATGATTCAGGCCAGGCTTCCACCTTAGGTGCAAAACCTGCGTAACCAATCATATCCCCATTAGCCAGTTTTTTTACTGCCGGAGTAAGGGTTAGCGTAACACGCTCACCTTCACGCTCGACTTCAACCAGCATAGATTGATCCGGTTTTGAACGCACTGCCTCGACAACCTCTTCCCATTTCACAATAGGCGCATTATCGATGGCAACAATCTTATCATTTAACCTTAAACCTGCAGCAATTGCTGCTCCATCATCAACAAGTTGTGAGATAGAAAGGGTAATTGGCGGTGAATAGGGTGTGATCCCTAAGGTTGTCAGTATCCGCTCACTTTCAGGGTCAAAAGACCATCCCGTCAGGTCTAAAGTGCGCTGAACTTCATACTCTGCATCGGGTTCAGTGACCGTGATAACCATTTCTTTATCACCAATATGAGAAATCATTGCCATATTAGCAGATTCCCAATCAGCGGTTTTGATTCCTGAAATGGATTTAAGTTCCATTCCTGTGCGAATTCCTGCTTCTGCTGCAATCGACTGCGGGGCAACCTCACCGATCACCGGGCGCACGGCGGGCACCCCAATCAGGTAGACAACCCAATAAGCAACAATGGCAAAAAGAAAGTTCGCAATCGGCCCTGCAGCGACAATAGCACTACGCTGCCACAAAGTTTTATTATTGAATGCTAAGTGTTTTCTGTCATCTGGCACCTCATCAACACGCCCATCAAGCATCTTGACATACCCCCCTAACGGGATCATGGCCAGGGTATATTCCGTACCGTCTTTACCCACTTTACTCCACAGAGATTTGCCAAAACCGATAGAGAAGCGCTCGATGTAAACACCGCATCGACGGGCTACCCAGAAGTGACCGAACTCGTGAGCGGCAATCAAAATGCCTAATGCAAGGAGAAATGCACCAAAGTTCCATAAAAATCCCATCATACTGATACCTTCTGAATCACTTTCTGAGCCAACATTCGGGCCATCTTATCCAGCTCAATCACGCTTTCCAAGTCCGCGGGTACTGTCATTTGAGCTGACTCGAGAACATGCGCATTAATATGGGCGATATCGGTAAAAGTAATCTGCTTATTCAAAAATGCAGCTACCGCGACTTCATTAGCTGCATTCAGAGCTGTTGTTGCCGCCTGACCTTCGTAGCAGGCATCTATCGCCAGCTTCAGACATGGGTATCGGGAATAATCCGGTTGCAGGAAGGTAAACTCACCGACCTTGCTAAAATCCAGTGGGGCGACACCCGCATCTACTCTTTCAGGATAGGACATTGCACAAGCGATCGGGGTTTGCATATCCGGCAAGCCCATCTGTGCCAGTACTGAGCCATCTTTATACTGCACCATCGAATGAATAACAGATTGCGGATGAATGATCACTTGCAGTTGCTCACGGGACGCATTGAACAGCCAGCGAGCTTCAATGTACTCCAGCCCTTTGTTCATCATGGTGGCGGAATCAACAGAGATTTTTGGTCCCATGGACCAATTAGGATGGGCTATTGCCATCTCTGGTGTCACCGCTGATAATTCTGACACCTCAGTATAGCGGAAAGGCCCGCCGGAGCCGGTTAATATAATTTTACTGATACCGTGCTTGTCGAGATCGCAACGGCCCATTGCTTGCTGTATTTCAGCCGGCAAACACTGGAAGATCGCATTGTGCTCGCTATCAACCGGTAACAACTCAGCGCCGGACTGCTCACAGGCATCAATGAACATCTGCCCCGACATCACCAGGGCTTCTTTATTCGCCAGCAAAATACGCTTGCCCGCCCTGACCCCCGACATGGTTGGCAGCAAGCCCGCAGCACCGACAATTGCGGCCATGACGGTATCCACTTCATCAAGCGCGGCGACCTGACACAGGCCATCTTCACCAGCGAAGACCTCAGTATCTATGCCATGCTGCTTAAGTAATTCTGACAATTCTGCTGCCGCTTGCGGCGACGCCATCGCGGCATATTTTGGCTTCCAGGTACAGCATAACTCAAACATTTTCTGGCTATTTGAACCTGCAGCCAAAGCAACGACATTAAACAAATGTGGGTTTTGTGCTGCGACGGCCAGCGTACTGCTTCCGATTGAACCCGTAGCACCAAGAATCGTTAACTTACGCATAAAATCACTTAATTCAGCTATGAAGGGCAGCCTGAGAACCGCTGCCCACTATATGACATTGCTTATAGTAACCAAAGATACAATAAAGCAAAAACAGGAAGGGCTGCTGTCAGGCTGTCGATACGATCAAGAATGCCGCCATGACCAGGCAAGATATTACCACTATCTTTGATACCTGAGGCACGCTTAAACATACTCTCGACCAGATCGCCTAAAACAGAAGCGATAACAGTAATAATGGCAATAACAAACAGTCCACCCAGGCTGGTAAACGGAATATCCATCATTGCAGCCCCACCCCATGTTACTAGCAGAGCCAATGCAGCACCGCCGATTAAACCTTCAATGGTTTTATTCGGGCTAACCGCGGGGGCCATTTTATGTTTACCAAAACGCTTACCTGAGAAGTATGCACCAGAATCTGCAGACCAAACCAGAAAACAAACTAACAACACTAATTTTGCGCCATGGTATGGATTTTCGACATAGTTAACGGCGCGGAGCATCAAGATACCCCAGAAGAATGGGATTAAGGTAAGCAAGCCAAAAAGGTATTTTAAAGAAGGGGCTTTGATCCAAAGTTTGGCACTCGACGGGTAAGTTATTGCTAAGGTAGATGCAATTAGCCACCAAATACCACCAACAAGTAACATTATATGGTGTGATTCGGCTAATGCTGATAGTGCCGTAACGTCAGACGGTATCGCCACTAAGGTCAAGCATAGTGTAATCGCAGGCACCACCATGGCAGCCATACGCGATTTAGCGTCAACAAATTGTGTCCATTCCCAAAAACCGATCATGGTAATCGCCGCTAAAGCAATTACAAAGGCAGAGAAAGGTAGTAGAAAAATCCCTGCAATCACTAACGGCGCGAGGATTAAGGCGGTAATAATACGTTGCTTTAGCAAGCTGCGTCCTCTCGTTTTATCATTTGTTTTATCACTATTTCAGCCTACTTGTAGCTGTTCAATGTGCAGCTATCTTAATCAATGCGCTTTATGATAAAAAACGCATTTTGCTGAATAATGGTTATTCTTGTAATAAAGCTTGAATCTGTTCACCCGTGCAGCCAAAACGGCGCTCACGGTTCACGAACCATGCTATGGCATTGGCAAAGCTTTCTTCATCGAAATCCGGCCAGAGCTGCTCTGTAAAATACAACTCAGCATAAGCCGCTTGCCATAACATAAAGTTACTAATGCGACATTCGCCACTGGTACGGATCATGAGATCGACATCTGGCTGATCGGCAGTCGACATTCCGGCGGCTATCATATCTTCCGTGATCTCTTCAACCGTCAGGTTTTGATCGGCAACTTGCTGAGCCAACCGTTTAGTCGCTTGCAAGATATCCCACTGACCGCCATAGTTAGCGGCAATATTCAATACCAACCCGGTATTGCTTGCCGTTAAGACTTCTGCCGCTGTTATCTTGTCTTGCAGGCGGCGGCTGAATCGACTTTTATCACCGATGACGCGTAACTGAATGTTGTTCTTGTGCAAGCGTTTAACTTCACGACCTAATACTGTCATGAATAGCTGCATTAACAGTGACACTTCGTCTTCCGGTCGACGCCAATTCTCACTACTAAAAGCGAATAAAGTCAGCACCTTGACACCAAGTCGGTTAGCCGTGGAGACGGTTTTACGTACTGCTTCAACACCAGCCTTATGGCCAAACACTCGAGTCTTGCCCTTCGCTTTTGCCCACCGACCATTGCCGTCCATAATCACGGCTACGTGCTTCGGTAAACAGTCCACAGAAAGTGCAGTTTCGATTGTATGCTCTGCCATACATTTCCCTCAAAAAAAAAGCGCCGTACTGCACGCACAGCGCTTTAAGTCTCATAAAGCTAATCTTTGATGCCGCTAGGACTTACGTCAAGCGTCTTAAACTTCCATCAGCTCTTTTTCTTTCGCTTCAAGCACAGCGTCAATATTCTTAACGGCTACGTCTGTCAGCTTCTGAATTTCATCTTGAGAGCGACGATCATCATCTTCAGAGATTTCTTTGTCTTTAAGCAGCGCTTTAATGTCAGCATTCGCATCACGACGGATATTACGAATCGCAACACGTGCCTGCTCGGCTTCCTTACGTACGATCTTAACCAGATCACGACGACGCTCTTCTGTCAGCGGAGGAAGAGGAACACGAATCGTCGTACCTGCTGACATTGGGTTCAGACCCAAGTCAGACATCATGATCGCTTTTTCAACTTTAGGCGCTAGCTCACGATCAAATACCGTGATTGATAACGTACGTGAATCTTCAGCAACAACGTTTGCCAGTTGCTTAAGCGGTGTATTAGCACCGTAGTATTCTACGTAAATAGTATCCAGCAAGCTTGGGTGTGCACGACCAGTACGCACTTTAGCCAGTTGATTTTTTAGCGCATCAACGCTCTTTTGCATGCGCACTTGCGCATCTTGTTGAATTTCGTTAATCACAATTAGTTCCCTTGATTATTCGGTCAAAGTAGAGGCAAAGCCGCCCCATCCTGAATTAGTCGTTCGAAATCTTAGTCGTTAGAAACCTAGCTATTTGAAATCAAAGTGCCTTCTTGCTCACCCATCACCACACGGCGAAGCGCACCTGGCTTATTCATGTTAAACACACGAATTGGCATGCCATGGTCACGAGCAAGTGTAAACGCAGCTAAGTCCATCACTTTTAGTTCTTTTTCAAGAACATCTTTATAGCCAAGCTTATCACAAAGAACAGCATCTGGGTTTTTAACTGGATCATCAGTATATACGCCATCAACTTTCGTTGCTTTCAATACTACTTCTGCTTCGATTTCAATACCGCGAAGACATGCAGCTGAGTCGGTAGTAAAGAAAGGGTTACCGGTACCGGCAGCGAAAATCACTACACGGCCCTGACGCAGCTGGCTGATAGCTTCTGCCCAGTTATAGCTGTCGCACACACCGTTTAATGGAATTGCAGACATCACTCGAGCGTTCACATAGGCACGATGCAATGCATCACGCATTGCCAAACCATTCATTACCGTGGCTAGCATACCCATGTGGTCGCCCACAACTCGGTTCATACCCGCTTCAGCAAGACCCGCACCACGGAACAAGTTACCACCACCAATAACAAGGCCTACCTGCACGCCTAATTCAACGAGTTCCTTGATTTCCTGAGCCATACGGTCAAGAACTTGTGCGTCAATGCCAAAACCTTCGTTGCCCTGTAGTGCTTCACCACTAAGTTTGAGCAAAATGCGTTGATAAGTCGGTTTAGGGTTTGTGGTCATGCGTATTACCTTCCAGGCTTAACTAAAGAGATATGGAGTTGTAAAAAGACCGCAGCCTAGGCTACGGTCTTTGAAGTTCTTGTGCGAAGGATTAACCCTTCTGAACAGCTGCTACTTCTTCTGCGAAGCTCATTTCTTTCGCTTTCTCGATACCTTCGCCAACTTCGAAACGGATGAAGTTAGTTACTGTAGCGCCTTTTTCTTTCAGCATTTGACCAACAGTTTGTGCTGGATCCATGATGAATGCCTGACCTGTCAGAGAAACTTCGCCGGTGAATTTCTTCATGCGGCCAACAACCATTTTCTCTGCGATTTCAGCTGGCTTGCCAGATTGGATAGCGATATCGATCTGGATTTGCTTTTCTTTAGCAACAACGTCAGCTGGTACATCTTCAGGAGTTACGAACTCAGGCTTAGATGCCGCAATGTGCATTGCAACTTGCTTGATTGTTTCTGCATCTGCATCAGAAGCAACAACAACAGCGATACGGTTACCGTGACGGTAAGAACCGACTTTAGCGCCTTCGATGAACTCAACACGACGAACGCTGATGTTCTCACCGATTTTAGCAACTAGCGTTGCACGCTCTGCTTCGAATTTTGCTTGTACAGCAGCAGTGTCTAGCTTTTCAGCTAGTGCAGCGTCTAGAACAGTATTAGCGAATGCCAGGAAGTTAGCATCTTTAGCTACGAAATCAGTCTCACAGTTAACTTCAAGAATTGCAGCAACGCCGCCTTCTTCTTTAACCAGGATTGTACCTTCAGCAGCAACACGGCCCGCTTTTTTAGCAGCCTTTGCAGCACCGCTCTTACGCATGTTCTCAATCGCTAGCTCGATGTCAGCGTTAGCTTCGACAAGCGCTTTTTTACAATCCATCATGCCTGCGCCAGTACGTTCGCGCAGTTCTTTAACTAGGGCAGCTGTAACTGTTGCCATTGTTATATCCTCAGTTTTAATACTCGGTATAAAAATCAGGGGCCTGTTAGCGGCCCCTGTTAACCATACTTAGTTTACACAAGGTAACTTAAGATGCTCAAAGGAGCAGGCTATTACTCAGCTTCGACGAAACCGTCTTGCTCAGCTTGCACAACGATATCTTGGTTGCGAGCTTCAGTAACAGTTTGTGCTACAGCACCAGTGTAAAGCTGGACAGCACGGATTGCATCATCGTTACCAGGGATAACGAAATCAACGCCGTCTGGGTTAGAGTTAGTATCTACAACTGCAAATACTGGGATACCCAGGTTGTTAGCTTCTTTAACTGCGATGTGTTCGTGATCAGCATCGATTACAAACATTGCATCTGGCAGGCCAGCCATGTTCTTGATACCACCAAGAGACTTCTCAAGCTTTTCCATTTCACGAGTACGCATTAGCGCTTCTTTCTTGGTTAGCTTGTCGAAAGTACCGTCAGAAGACTGTGCTTCTAGATCTTTCAGACGCTTGATTGACTGGCGAACAGTTTTCCAGTTAGTCAGCATACCACCCAACCAACGGTTGTTTACGTAGTACTGGTCACAGTTGATCGCTGCTTCTTTGATTGATTCGCTGGCTGCACGCTTAGTACCAACGAAAAGGACTTTACCTTTACGAGCAGAAATCTTGTTGATTTCAGCTAGTGCGTCGTTGAACATTGGTACAGTTTTCTCAAGGTTGATGATATGTACCTTGTTACGAGCGCCGAAGATGAATGGCTTCATCTTTGGGTTCCAGTAACGAGTTTGGTGACCGAAGTGTACACCAGCCTTAAGCATGTCGCGCATTGATACAGTTGCCATTGAATAATTCCTCTATGGGGTTAGGCGTCCACATATCCCATCCTACCGACCCTTATCACCCGTTCGAAACAACTCGCCGTCTCATCTAGAGAACAGCCGCATAACGAAAGAATGACGGGCACCCCGGAGCATGTGCCGATATGTGTGAGTGATTAATAAAAGTAAGTATAATTTAACTAACAGAGTCGAAACTGAATTAGCTAATTACGGCGCGCTTTATACCATATTTCGCCACCAAAAATCCAGCCTAAATATAATCGAAGCCACTAAACTTGGTTTCCATCCTAAGCCCTCACTGTTAACATATACGCAATAGTAAACCGTCATTCATAGAGAAGATTAAATGAGCATCAAGATCAAAACGGCTGAAGAAATTGAAAAAATGCGCGTTGCAGGCCGTTTGGCCGCTGATGTACTGGAAATGATCGAACCGCACGTCAAGGCGGGAGTCACGACAGAAGAACTGGATCGTATTTGTCACGATTACATCACCAAAGAGCAAGGTGCCATTCCTGCTCCGCTGAACTATCACGGTTTCCCTAAGTCGGTTTGTACTTCAATTAACCACGTTGTTTGCCACGGTATTCCTAGCGACAACGATGAAGACGTGAATGGAAAGTACAGCAAACCCGCAATATTGAAAGACGGCGATATCATTAACATCGACATTACCGTGATCAAAGACGGTTACCACGGTGACACCTCTAAAATGTTTGAAATCGGTGAAGTATCACTGGAAGACAAACGCCTTTGCCGGGTGGCACAAGAGAGCCTGTATCTGGCCATCAAAAAAGTGAAGCCAGGTACCAAGCTGGGTGAAATCGGTACTGCCATTCAAAAGTTCATCAAAAGTGGCAATAGCCGTTTTTCTATCGTCAAAGACTACTGCGGCCATGGTATTGGCAACGAATTCCACGAAGAGCCACAAGTTGTCCACTACAAGAACAACGATCGTACCGTACTGAAAGCAGGCATGTGTTTCACTATCGAACCCATGATCAATGCCGGTAAATTTGGCTGCGTATCAGACGAGAACGATGGCTGGACGGTCTACACCGTTGACGGTAAGAAATCTGCACAGTGGGAGCACACCCTGCTGGTCACAGAGACCGGTTGTGAAATTCTGACCTTACGTAAAGACGATACTCTGCCTCGCATTCTGTAAGACAGAGCACCGAATACGCAATCCCCTAAGAAAGCCGGCAAATTGCCGGCTTTTTATTTATTGTTATCCGGTTATAGTAAGAACAAGCATTATTACTCTATGGCATGGACTGCGATGACTGACACTTCTCCGGCTCCTCAGGCTTTTTTATCTGAACCCCTCACGCAAGACAACTTACGAACGGCACTCGAACAGTTTTCAGAACAACAAAAGCAACTGTTTCTCCAGCACTCCCCAATCACTGAGTTAGTGCATGCACGCTCGGCATTTATCGACCAGCTGCTGATCCGCCTGTGGCAACATTTCGGCTTTGATCAAAAAACCGATCTCGCCCTCGTGGCCGTTGGTGGTTACGGGCGAGGCGAACTGCACCCCTTGTCAGATGTTGACCTTTTAGTTCTCAGTGAACAGCCGCCGGATGAGGAAACGGGGAAAATCATCAGTGAGTTTCTGACCTTACTGTGGGATTTGCGACTGGAAATTGGCCATAGTGTCCGCACCGTTGATGACTGCGTTGAAGTCGGCCTGGCCGATCTTACCGTTGCAACCAACCTGACTGAAGCCCGGCTGCTTTGTGGCAGTGAAGAGTTGTTCCAGTGCCTGCAGGAACAAGTAAACTCCGGAAAATTCTGGCCCAGCGAAGACTTTTACCGCGCCAAGCTGGAAGAGCAAAAAGTGCGTCATGCCCGATACCATGACACCACCTATAACCTCGAACCCGATATTAAATCCAGCCCGGGCGGACTACGTGACATTCATACCTTAAGCTGGGTCGCACGGCGCCATTTTGGTGCCACCAGCCTGTTGGAGATGAGTCGATTCGGCTTTCTGACTGATGCTGAATACCGTGAGCTGGTAGAGTGCCAGGACTCCCTGTGGCGGATCCGCTTTGCTCTGCATATCGAATTGCGCCGCTATGACAATCGCCTCACCTTTGCACATCAGACGTCAGTGGCCGAAAACCTGGGATACACCGGCGAAGGTAACCGCGGTGTCGAAATGATGATGAAAGAGTTCTACCGCACTTTGCGCCGGGTATCAGAACTGAACAAGATGCTGCTGCAGCTGTTTGATCAGGCAATTCTCGACAGCGGTAAAACCACCGATACGATCAGACTGGATGATGATTTTCAGCTTCGCGGCCATTTAATCGAGGCAACCAAACCGGCTCTCTTTCAGGCTCGTCCAGAAACCATTCTTGATATGTTCATGCATGTTGCACAGAACTCTGAAATTGAAGGTATTGCAGCACCAACTTTGCGCCAGTTACGCACTGCTCGCCGACGATTAAATCGCTTTCTGGTTGAGATCCCTGCTGCCAGAGAAAAATTTATGGAACTGGTCCGCCAGCCTAATGCATTGCAGAAAGCCTTCCGGCTGATGCATCGTCATGGTGTTTTAGCCACCTACCTGCCGCAGTGGAGCCAGATCGTCGGACAAATGCAGTTTGATCTATTCCACGTCTATACCGTCGACGAACACAGTGTTCGCCTGCTCAATAACCTCAATAAGTTCAATGATCCGGAAAACCGGCAACTCCATCCAATCTGCTGTGAAGTCTATCCGCGGATCATAAAAAAAGAGATTCTGATCTTAGCGGCAATTTTCCATGATATAGCCAAAGGTCGCGGTGGTGATCATTCTGAGTTAGGTGCCACAGAGGCGTATAATTTCTGCCTGCAGCATGGGCTTTCCCGCCCCGAGGCAAATCTGGTGGCATGGTTGGTCAAACGACATCTGCTAATGTCGGTCACCGCTCAGCGCCGGGACATCTATGATCCTGAAGTGGTGTCCGAGTTTGCCAAAGAAGTCCGTGACGAAGAACGATTGGATCACCTGATCTGCCTGACGGTGGCCGATATCTGCGCCACCAACCAGGATCTATGGAACAGTTGGAAACGCACCCTGCTTTCTGAGCTCTATTATGCTACTCAGAAAGCACTTCGCCGAGGGCTGGAAAATACCCCGGATGTTCGAGAGCGTATCCGCCATAATCAGCAGCTAGCCTCGGCAATATTACGTAGCAAGAACTTTACGCCCCGAGAAATTGAAGTGCTATGGCAACGCTTTAAAGCCGATTACTTTCTGCGTCACACTCACAAGCAGATCGCCTGGCATGCTGAAGCGATCCTGGACCATGACGACCATGACAAACCCCTGATCCTGATCAGCAAAAAGGCGACCCGGGGCGGTACCGAAGTCTTTGTTTACAGCAAAGACAAAGCCAAGTTATTTGCCATTGTGGTTTCTGAGCTGGATAAGAAGAACCTCAGTGTCCATGATGCACAGATCATGAATAGCAAAGACGGTTACGCCCTCGATACCTTTATGGTGTTAGATCCGACCGGGAAAGCCATTTGTAAAAACCGCCACCACTCGATACGTCGCGCCCTGATCAAAGCCCTGACGCACATGAAATCGGAGCGCAAAAACAAACGAGCTCCTCGTCAGCTACTGCACTTTAACGTAAAAACTAAGGTCGATTTCTTACCGACAAAAACCGGCAAGAAAACCACGATGGAATTGGTTGCGTTAGATATGCCTGGGTTACTGGCGAGGGTGGGATCTGTTTTTGCCAAGCAGAAAATCAGCCTGCAGGCCGCAAAAATCACCACTATTGGTGAGCGGGCCGAAGACTTCTTTATTCTGATCAATGAACAGGGCACTCAACTGACTGCCGAACAACAGCAGCAATTGAAAGAAGCGCTCATTGCCAGGCTTGATTCACACAATTAATACCGATTGGGATATAACTCCATCTTCTGAGCATCAGATCCCTGATGCTCAGGGATGCGCGATCTTGCCCACAATCTCACCACCCACATCAAGAAGTTATAACTGGTTCTTGCTACAGTGGCTGTTATAACTATTTCATTATAACCATTCCATCAGTACAGCCACTCCATCAATGGCAAACCAGAACAATTGAATGAGGCCTCTATGTACCCACACCTCACCAGTATCGGTATCGAATATCCAGAAAGTATTGAGCGTTACAGCCTGCGGCAGGAAACAGCAAATGATATTTTAAAAATCTATTTTGCTAAGCATAAAGGGGAACTGTTTGCCAAAAGCGTGAAGTTTAAATTCCCGCGTCAGCGCAAATCTGTTGTCGTGAACAGTGGCAACCGCGAATACAAAGAAATTACCGAAATCAATCGCACGCTTACCCACATCATTGATGAGCTCGATCAAATCACCAAAAGAAAACCCAAAGATGTCGACATTAAAAAGAAAATTCTCAGCGACTTACGCCACTTAGAGCAGGTGGTCAGCCATAAGATTGCTGAAATAGAAGCAGATTTAGAAAAACTGAAATAATACCGATAGTCTGGGCATTCAGCGAAAATGAAAGAGTTCAGAGATAAGGATCTCGATGGGTATAAGTGCCAAGGCATTCCTGCTCTATAAAATCTGCAGGAATACCGACGTTATACCACTCGACCAGCTTTATTGGTTTGCAAGTAAGTCTGCAGGCCAATCAAACGCAGCCATAACACGTAACCATGTTTCATCAACATCAGCATAAATATCAAGCGCTTGCTCGGTGACAGGATGTTCAAACTGTAGCCGTGATGCATGCAGCATCAGACGATGGCATTCATAGTTTTCACGGAACATACGGTTATGACGGCCATCACCATGATTGACATCACCGATAATGTGGTGGCTTAAATGGTGCATATGGCGACGTAGCTGATGTTTGCGCCCCGTCTCAGGCTTCATTTCTACCAGACAATAGCGGCTTGTGGCATAACGCCCTACCGGAATGTCCGTTTCGACAGTAGCTAATGGTTGGTATGCCGTTACAGCCTCTTGGGCTTCTTGCTCTTCAACCGCATTTTTGTCTGCGATCTTATCCAGCTCTTTCTTTAGAGGGTAATCCAATACCGCGGCTTCTTTGATCCAACCGCGCACCACAGCATGATAGGTTTTATGGATATCTCGCCCGGCAAACTTCGGCATCATTAACGCTGCTATTTCACTGGATAGGCCAAACAGCAGCACCCCCGATGTAGGGCGATCCAATCGATGTAACGGAAAAACATGCTGACCCAGCTGATCTCGCAGTGTTTGCATCACAAAGACCGTTTCATGGCTATCTAACCAAGAACGGTGTACCAACATACCCGCAGGTTTATTGACCGCGACCAAATATTGGTCCTGATAAAGAATTTCTAATTCCATCGATTATTGAGCCTTAAACAGGTTATCTAATTCACGTGTGACACGAACAATGGTATCAACGCCCTTGTCATGCTTCATCACCTCTTCAACATAAGGTGACAGTTCAAAATGGGCAGGCAGAGGCAGTTGCATGGTAACGAGCTGAGTCATTTTAGGAATAAAGACCCATTGCAACCATTGGCTACAGGTCAGTGTATCTACCGCAAACGGTTCTGTACTCGCCAATGATGCCTGACTTGGTGCAACGCTTTCCCAAAGGCCAGCTTCATGCATGACAACCTCAAGCTTTTCTAACAACAACTGGCTATGACGATATTTATCCATGATCCTGCTCTTCAAGAAATGGGCGCGCAAGGATACCACCTCAACCCTCTACGCCCAACATGTTACCCGTTATCGCCCATCACTCAGGTAAAACCTGACAACGCGATTTACGCAATTGAATAGTCAGTTAATTGTGGTCTTTGATATACTCTCGATTCAGATTTAGGAGCGATAGCTATGTCCATGGATACATTTCATACCCTCACCCAGTTACTGGATAACGCCGGTTGTCAGTACAAGATTTTCGATCTTGGTCGCCGTGTTAGCGAAATTGATACCGAGCAATTTAAGGCCGTTGAAGAAAACCGCCAACCTTATCCATGGCCGCTGCAGCAACATGCTCACCTTTCCATCTCTTTTTGGCAGAACGGTAATCCACCTTGGATCTGGTTCTTGCGCCTGCCACTAGATGAGCGTGGTTTATTAAAACAAGCTGCGGTTGGTGATTTCATCAAGTATGTTATCGAAGCGATGGGTGCCACCCTTAATGCTGAGCCAACAGAAGAAGAACAGCAGAAACTAGCTACAAATCCATACACGTTTAAGCCGAATGACGACAAGATGGCGATTTTTCATGCCCAACTGCGTCAACAGCTTTCTCTGCCGGCAAGCCAGTATTACGAACATGCCCAGCACTTCTTAAGCGGCGCGCTAGGCTGGGACCAATGGCAAGGTGTCGGCCTACAGGGTTTGGCTGATGTTTGTGCCCGTATGAAGCAAGAAAATAACAGCACTTTGCTGCGAAAAGCGGTGAATAACCTGCCAATGACACCACTCTATGCATTACTCGGCTGCTTAGAGCATTGTGATATTCCAGATAATCTCAGTCAGCGTTTAAGTGAGCGATTACTAACAGAAACCGCATTGGCGGAGCCTGATCTCTTCTTAGTTGCAGCGCTAATTCGCTCTCTGGCGGGCAGTAACAGTGAAACACTGACAGAGCAATTAAATCGCCTGTTACAACGAGCTGAGCTTTGCCACCCAGAGGTATTAGTGGCAATCGCGGGACGTTGCTGGAATGGCCTTACGAATACTGACACTGCAAGCCTGTTCTTGCTTCGTTTAGCTGAAACCAAAGATCAAGCCTTGTTCAACCAGCTCTTTGCCGACCTTGTTATGTTGCCTTTACTGCGTGGCATCATGTTGCAAGTGCTTCATAGCCAAGCTAACCCGGCGTTAGTTGAAGCGATTACACAACTTCAGCAACATACTCGTGGTCAGTAACGACGACACATACGGCATCAGCCGCACTAAGGACAGTCTCTCTAAATAATGGATAACTTACTCGCAATACTCTTGGTCACTTTCGGCGCTTACCTGTTTTGGCAGCAGCGCCGACAAACTGAATTTGCTCAAAAATTCATTGAACAACGCTGCAAAAGTCTTGGCTTACAGTTACTCAGTATCGCCAGAGGCTCTCATAAGCTTAAAGACAAGAAAGGCAATTGGGGGTGGCGAACAGTGTATCTGTTTGAGTTCTCAGCCGATGGCCATGACGCGTATCAAGGTTATGTGGTGATGAAAGGCTTCCGACCGATGCACATTCATGTGCCACCACATCGAATGCCGGAAACTGAAGGGGTCTAGGGTCTAGGGTCTAGGGTCTAGGGTCTAGGGTCTAGGGTCTAGCAGCGAAGCGTACTGGGCTCTGGGCCAGAAACAAGAACGGGCGCGACTTTCGTCGCGCCCTAAGGTCTTACTTGCAGCAATCCCGCTACTATCGTGCTCCCTGCATCATTCCATTGAATCGCCGTAATCCTTCGGCGTATTCCTTAATTCTTCGTCCTGAAGTTGTCCTTTGGCCTAATCCCGACCCGTCAATACATCCAATATCGACTCTCTTCTCCGTCCTGGAGGTGTCCTTTACTTCGTCCTGAAGTGTTCCTTTATGCCTCTATCCTAGAGGTGTCCCTGACTTCATCCTGAAGTGGTCCATTTGYCTTCCTGACCAGTAAGTATCCTACTTACTATTAACCRATCCTTCGRTTGTTCCCTTCACAGTCCATGTTCGATACATCATCCTGATATACCGGCCTCATCCTGAGACTGCCATAATCCTTGGCTATTTCCTGTTCCGTTCCGGTCAGTTCCTTCCGACACCATTAAGATTACGCTCAATCGCAAAGAAAAGAACCCTTGATCGAGCAATCGCATCTGTAAGGAAAAGGTGTACATTAAAGAAGATCCAGCAAACTATATTTAATTCAACCACTTATGCCAATATCAGCGTGATCTGCCCGTGCATTTTTCCCGTATCTCCCACAGCTTTGTAAGAGATCTCTCACACGGAAGCGAGATAAAAGAGATTATGACGACCGGGCTATGGGCTATGGGCTATGGGCTATGGGCTATGGGCTATGGGGCTATAAGAAACTCAAGTGACAACKTTCTTGACGATAAAAATGGGAATATATTTGAAATAAATAGTCAGCATGAAAATTCCATGCATAACAGAAAGAAGTGTGATGGTAGGGGGAGTTTATTGTGCAAAAAAAGGCGGGCGCGACTTGCGTCGCGCCCTTAGGTCTTACTTGCAGCAATCCCGCTACGATGGTGCTCCCTGCATCATTCCATTGAATCGCTGCAATCCTTCAGCGTATTCCTTTTTCTTTTCTTCCTGAAAATATCCTTCGGCCTTCCTGACCCGTCGACACATCCTGTATCAACTCTCATCTCCGTCCTGGAGGTGTCCTTTACTTCGTCCTGAAGTATTCCTTTATGCCTCTATCCCAGAGGTGTCCCTGACTTCATCCTGAAGTGGTCCATTTGTCTTCCTGACCCGTCGACACATCCTGTATCAACTCTCATCTCCGTCCTGGAGGTGTCCTTTACTTCGTCCTGAAGTGTTCCTTTATGCCTCTATCCTAGAGGTGTCCCTGACTTCATCCTGAAGTGGTCCATTTG
>NZ_JAKJSP010000053.1:0-50114 GCF_050337085.1 Photobacterium sagamiensis
TTATCTTCATGGGTAATTAACAAAAAATACAGATTGAGTTTTACCAATTCTTAGATCTGTATAATAAGCTCCAGAGAAATACTCACTCGATTTATTCGATTGAGACAATATGCGGAAGTGGCGGAATTGGTAGACGCACCAGATTTAGGTTCTGGCGCCGCAAGGTGTGAGAGTTCAAGTCTCTCCTTCCGCACCATTCTCTCTGTGACTTATTTTTTTATCTTTCGAGATGAAACCTGTAGGGCTATCGCCAAGCGGTAAGGCAGCGGCTTTTGATGCCGCCATCCCCTGGTTCGAATCCAGGTAGCCCTGCCACATTTTAGTATGTGGGTACAACCGATAGGTTTATCGGCATAAAGCTCTTATAGGGCAAACAGTATAAATGCGGAAGTGGCGGAATTGGTAGACGCACCAGATTTAGGTTCTGGCGCCGCAAGGTGTGAGAGTTCAAGTCTCTCCTTCCGCACCATYCTCTTTAAATAAGAGRTCGTTAATTATCTTCATGGGTAATTAACAAAAAATACAGATTGAGTTTTACCAATTCTTAGATCTGTATAATAAGCTCCAGAGAAATACTCACTCGATTTATTCGATTGAGACAATATGCGGAAGTGGCGGAATTGGTAGACGCACCAGATTTAGGTTCTGGCGCCGCAAGGTGTGAGAGTTCAAGTCTCTCCTTCCGCACCATTCTCTCTGTGACTTATTCTTTATCTTTTAAGATAAAACCTGTAGGGCTATCGCCAAGCGGTAAGGCAGCGGCTTTTGATGCCGCCATCCCCTGGTTCGAATCCAGGTAGCCCTGCCATATTTTACTTTGCGTTCTGACTGTTTCTGTTGAGTACGATAAGTATGCGGAAGTGGCGGAATTGGTAGACGCACCAGATTTAGGTTCTGGCGCCGCAAGGTGTGAGAGTTCAAGTCTCTCCTTCCGCACCATCTTTAGAAACCCACCTTTTGGTGGGTTTTCTTTTTTCTGCAGTATTATAATTACTGTAGCAATAAAGATTTTACAACCTAAAAAATGATCGTATCTCTCTGGTTGTTAAGCCGAATACTTTTGATAGCATTCGGCTTTTTCTTTTTCTATAACAAAGCATTACATCCCCATCGCGTACTTCAGCACTTGTTTTTTTATCGGCCCGGTATGCTCCGCGACTTTAAGACCAAGATTACGGATTAGTTTAATCGGGAATAACGAGTTGCTAAAGGTGGTGTATAACACGTCCATTCCGCTTTGCATCAACAAATTGTCTGGGCGGCGGCGACGTTCATACGCTTTCAGTACCGATGATCGGGCCCACTCTTTTCCGGCTTTTTCTATTTCATGCAGCAATACATCCGCATCTTTAAAACCAAGGTTGACGCCCTGCCCCGCTAATGGATTGATGGTATGAGCGGCATCCCCCAGTAAAACGACACCGGGTTTAAAATAGTGCTGAGCATGACGGCGTGTCAGTGGGAAACTTCCCCAATTGAGTACCTTAACGCTCCCTAATTCCGCGGGGAAATGCGTTTCAACCTCCGCTTGCAACTGCTGCAGAGACATTGTGCTTAACTGTTTTATTCGCTTCGGGCTGTCATACCAGACCAACGAACCCTGATGGCCCGGCAGCGGTAAAAACGAGCGAGGGCCGCGAGGGGTAAACCATTGCCAGGTAATATCTTGTTGCGGCAATTCCGTTTCGACATTAATGAGCATGCAGTGTTGGCGATAGTCCCAGGCTGTTACCCCAATCCCCGCTTGCTGACGAACCTGTGAATTCGCCCCATCGGCCCCCACTAACAACTTAGTCTGTATCTGACGACCATCATCCAGCTCGACCTGATAACCATTTTCACAAACCTTAGAATGAACCATACGTGCCGGACACAATAAGGTTAAGTTGTGGTAAGACGAAAATTGTTGCCACAGTCCAAGCTGAATAACCCGGTTCTCAACAATGAAACCCAGCCGATCCATCTTCATCTCATCGGCATTAAACCGGATACGACATTCTGGCTGATCCCAGGTTTCCAGACGCTTAAACGGGCAGACTCGCATCTGCATGATGCTGTCCCACGCTCCGAGGCGTGTCAGTAAGGCGACAGAATGGGGGGAGATGGCCGAGACACGCAGATCCATAGCTTGCTGTCGGTCAAACGATCCCGGGGCTTGTCCTTCTAAAACGGCGACGGTTAGCCCTTGCTGTGCTAACCCCAATGCGGTCGCAGCACCTACCATACCACCACCAGCAATCACTACATCAAACTGTTCCATGCTCATATCTCTTTGTTTGGCTATCACTATTCTACCTCGCCTGTCTATTTTTGCGAATGGAAAGCAGGGATCTGTCCATAACCACATTTTATTCAGGGTGGTGATGATCTAGTCAGACAGAACGTAAAGCAGTACAATACGCGGCTTGCTATTGGTAACTGCCACAGATAGACCCGCAATTACTGATGAGAAGCAACGTTAGATGCAATGTTGAATGCAATGAAATAAACACTACGAGCGAAGAGTTAGACATGGCTAAGAAACTGCTTATTAAAACCTGGGGCTGCCAGATGAACGAATACGATTCATCAAAAATGGCCGATCTTCTTAATGCTGCCAACGGCTTCGAGCTTACGGAAGTCCCAGAAGAAGCAGATGTTCTGCTGCTTAACACCTGCTCTATCCGTGAAAAGGCGCAAGAAAAAGTCTTCCATCAGCTAGGCCGCTGGAAAACATTAAAAAATAAAAAGCCTGATCTTGTGATTGGCGTCGGTGGCTGTGTAGCAACCCAGGAAGGCGATTCCATTCGCAAGCGTGCGCCATTTGTTGACGTTATTTTTGGCCCGCAAACCCTGCACCGTCTACCACAGATGATTAAGGATTCTCAATCTAATCACTCGCCGGTTATGGATATCTCTTTCCCTGAGATTGAGAAGTTCGATAACCTGCCTGAGCCCCGAGCTGATGGTGCAACCGCATTTGTATCTATCATGGAAGGTTGTTCAAAATACTGTACCTACTGCGTGGTACCTTATACTCGCGGTGAAGAAGTCAGTCGTCCACTTGATGACGTACTGTACGAAGTTGCGCAGCTTGCTGAACAAGGTGTTCGCGAAGTCAACCTTCTGGGTCAAAACGTCAATGCCTACCGTGGTAATACCTATGAAGGTGAAATCGCCACGTTTGCCGAGATGCTACGTTTAGTGGCTGCCATTGATGGTATCGACCGTATTCGTTATACCACCAGTCACCCTATCGAATTCACTGACGATATTATTGAAGTGTACAAAGACACGCCTGAGCTGGTTAGCTTCCTTCACCTGCCGGTACAAAGCGGTTCAGACCGTATTCTGACAATGATGAAGCGTCCGCATACGGCCATTGAGTACAAGTCAATAATCCGTAAGCTCGTAAAAGCACGTCCGGGCATTACGATCAGTTCTGACTTTATTGTTGCTTTCCCGGGAGAAAGCGATCAGGACTTCCAGGATACCATGAAGCTAATTCGTGATATTGATTTTGATATGAGCTTCAGCTTTATCTTCTCTGCGCGTCCTGGTACGCCGGCAGCTGATTATCCGTGTGATCTGCCAGAAGAAGTGAAAAAACAACGCTTGTATGAACTGCAGCAACAGATCAATACTCAGGCGATGCGTTACTCGCGTCAAATGCTTGATACTGAGCAGCGTATTCTGGTTGAAGGTCCTTCGAAAAAGAACATCATGGAGCTTCGCGGCCGTACTGAAAACAGCCGAGTAGTCAACTTTGAAGGCTCAGCCGATCTCATCGGCCAATTTGTTGATGTGAAGATCACTGACGTGTTCACCAACTCTCTTCGTGGAGAGCTGGTACGTACAGAAGCCGAAATGAACCTTCGTGTTGCGATATCACCGACTGAGGTGATGGAAAAAGCACGTAAAGAAGATGAATTGGGTGTTGGCGTATATACTCCGTAGTAAGACCGGCGTCTAAAAACAACTAGTATGACGTATGTCTGAAAATAACCAGTAGGACGCATGCCCTGAAAGACATGGTTGCCCGCTCGCCGGGCGACCTCAATGAGAGGCAAATCTTGAGCAAAATTATCACTGTAGAGTTTAATCTGGAACCCGCCGATAACCAGCGTCTTTCCAGCCTTTGTGGCCCTTTCGACGATAATATCAAACAATTAGAGCGCCGTCTGGGTGTTGAAATTAACCACCGCAGCAACAGCTTCAGTGTTGTCGGCCAGCCTCATACCGCCCGCGCAACAGCCGAAATCATCAAAAACCTGTATGTCGATACCGCCCCCGTTCGCAGTGGCTCGGCTAACAAGGGCACCCCTGATATTGAACCGGATCAAATCCATTTAGCTATCAAAGAATCTGGTGTTTTAGAGCAAAGTACAGAGTCTTCTATTCCTTACGGCAAAGAGATCCACATCAAAACCAAAAAAGGGTTGATCAAGCCGCGTACGCCGAATCAGGCTCAGTACATTGCTAACATGGTTACCCATGATATCACCTTCGGTGTTGGCCCTGCCGGTACCGGTAAAACCTATCTTGCCGTTGCGGCAGCCGTCGATGCACTGGAACGTCAGGAGATCCGACGTATTCTACTGACTCGCCCAGCGGTTGAAGCGGGTGAGAAGCTCGGTTTCCTGCCTGGTGATTTAAGCCAGAAAGTCGACCCCTACCTGCGCCCACTCTACGATGCCTTGTTTGAAATGCTCGGTTTTGAACGGGTTGAGAAATTAATCGAACGGAACGTCATTGAAGTTGCCCCATTAGCATATATGCGCGGACGCACCTTAAATGATGCCTTTATCATTTTGGATGAAAGCCAGAATACCACGGTAGAGCAGATGAAAATGTTCTTAACCCGTATCGGCTTTAATTCACGCGCCGTGATCACCGGTGACGTTACCCAGATTGATTTACCGCGTGGGGCACGTTCTGGCCTTCGTCATGCCATTGAAGTGCTGGCCGATGTCGATGAAATAAGCTTCAACTTTTTCCAGGCTAATGATGTAGTACGCCACCCCGTTGTCGCACGTATCGTTCAGGCTTATGAAGTCTGGGAAAATGAAGATCAGAAACAAAAAAAGCTGGCTGAACAAAGGCACCGTGAAGAACGTAGCCGCCTTGACGAACAACTAGCACAAGCGGCAATAACCCAAGCGATGGCCAACCAAGCTAAAACAGAAAAGAGTAATTAATGGCAATTTACCTAGATCTGCAACACGCCACTGAAAGCCAAGACGGCCTGCCTAGCGACGCTGAGTTCCAGCGCTGGTTAGATGCCGCAGTCACACCATTTCAGGCTGATGCAGAAGTGACCATTCGTTTAGTTGACGAAGAAGAAAGCCATACGTTAAACCATGAGTATCGCGGCAAAGATAAATCGACCAATGTGTTATCTTTTCCATTTGAAGCCCCTCCTGGAATAGAGCTAGATCTGCTGGGCGACTTGATTATTTGTCGTCAGGTTGTTGAAAAAGAAGCGGCTGAGCAGAAGAAACCGCTGAATGCCCATTGGGCACATATGGTTGTACACGGCAGTCTTCATCTGCTAGGTTATGATCATATCGAAGACGATGAAGCAGAAGAAATGGAGTCTTTGGAAACGGAAATCATGGTAAAAATGGGTTTTACCGATCCGTATGCCGAAGAAAAACTGTAACATCACAGATAACCGTTGCCCGTTTGTATTGATGTGTAACATTTTCGTGGATGATTCCACTTAACTGACTAAAGAAAGTAATGAACGAAGATAACCCCCAAAATTCTGAAGGTCCGAGTAGAAAGTCCTTCTTTGAACGTATCGGTCAACTGTTTCAAGGCGAACCACAAAATCGCGAAGAGTTGGTCGAAGTATTCCGTGATTCGGAAGAAAACGATCTGATTGATCACGACACCCGCGACATGCTCGAAGGTGTGATGGAAATATCAGAGATGCGTGTTCGTGACATCATGATCCCGCGCTCTCAGATCACAACCATCGAACGTTCTCAGAAGTTAGAAGATCTGATTGATTTAATTGTTGACGCCCAACACTCACGCTACCCTGTTATCAGCGATGACAAGGATCATGTCGAAGGCATTCTGCTGGCAAAAGATTTGCTGCGTTACCTGCTGCCGACAAGTGAGCCGTTCGACATGGAGAAAGTGCTGCGCCCGGCGGTTGTTGTGCCGGAAAGTAAGCGCGTCGATCGCCTGCTGAAAGAGTTCCGTGAAGAACGCTATCACATGGCTATCGTTGTCGATGAGTTTGGCGGGGTGTCAGGGGTTATCACCATTGAAGATATTCTTGAACAAATCGTAGGCGAAATCGAAGATGAATTCGACGATGAGGAAGAAGAGGATATCCGTCAGTTAAGCAAACATACCTATGCGGTAAAAGCACTGGCAACTATCGAAGACTTTAACGACTTATTCCAAACCACGTTCAGTGACGAGGAAGTTGATACCGTCGGCGGGCTCGTGATGACCAGCTTTGGTCATTTGCCTTCCCGTGGTGAAATTGTCAAGCTGGATGGTTACTCCTTTAAAGTGACTTCTGCCGATAGCCGCCGGGTTATCCAGTTACAGGTAACGGTTCCCCACGAAGCGTATCAACCGACAACCACTTCTTAATGATGACAAAAAAATCATTCCTCTCGTTGGGACGGCTGCTTCTGGCCGTTCCGGCCGGCGCTATCGCCACACTCTCATTTGCGCCTTATAACTACTGGCTGCTGGCCCCTGTATCTATTGTTTTATTACTCGGGTTATTGCAAAACCAGAGCATTAAACGCTCAGGCTTAGTCGGTTTTTTATGGGGTTTAGGCTTATTCGGCACCGGGATCAGCTGGGTACATGTCAGCATTGATACCTTTGGCGGAATGCCGAAGATTGCCAGCGTCTTTTTAATGCTGTCACTGATCAGCTACCTGGCCTTATATCCTGCGGCTTTCGGTGCCCTGTTTAACCGGTTTAACCGCGGTCGCCCCTTCCACCAGCTGATGTTAAGCGGCCCGGTTATCTGGCTATTGCTGGACTGGCTGCGGGGCTGGGCATTAACGGGATTTCCCTGGTTATGGATGGGCTACGGCCAAATCGACAGCCCGTTATCAGCCATCGCACCTGTCCTGGGCGTTCAAGGGATCACCCTGGCACTGGTCTTGGGCTGTGGTGCTTTCGTCGCGGCCTGGTACAGTCGTAACTGGAGACCCTTGCTGGTTCCGGCCATGATCACGGGGCTGATCTGGCTGGCGGGTTCCGTTCAATGGGTCACTCCCGAACCCGAAAAAATTGTTGATGTCGCCTTAATTCAGGGTAATGTACCGCAAGAGCTCAAGTGGCTACCCAGCCAACGCTGGCCGACCCTGATGAAATACACCGATCTCAGCCGCGAGAACTGGGATGCGGATCTGATTATCTGGCCTGAAGCGGCGATCCCCGCCTTAGAGGCATATTTACCGACATTTTTACAGAACCTCGACAGTGCCGCGCGCAGTAATAGCAGCACGATCATCACAGGTGTCTTAGATCAAAAAGAAGGCGGCGAATACTTTAATAATATTCTGGCGTTAGGGGTCAATACCGACGGGCCATATCAGTACGATAAAGCGACTCGCTACAGCAAGCATCACCTATTGCCTTTTGGTGAGTTTGTCCCGTTTGGTGAGCTGCTGCGTCCTATTGCACCGTTATTTAACTTGCCGATGTCTTCATTCAGTCGCGGTGACTTCGTACAGCCAAACCTGGAAGCTAACGGATATTCCATTGCACCTGCCTTGTGCTATGAAATCGCCTTCAGCGAACAAGTCAGGCAAAATGTAAATATTGATACCGAGCTGCTACTGACCCTCTCTAATGATGCCTGGTTTGGCACTTCGATTGGGCCATTCCAGCATATGGAGATCGCTCAGATGCGTGCTCTGGAGCTTGGCAAGCCTCTGTTGCGGGCAACCAACACCGGTGTTACAGCCGTCGTCGACCATAATGGCCAAATAACCGACCAGTTGCCTCAGTTCAAAACCGCTGTATTAAGAGCAACGGTAACACTGACTGAAGGCGTTACCCCTTATACAACCTTGGGTAACTGGCCGTTGTACTTTTACGTGCTGTGGTCTTTGACACTGTCAGCGATCCTGATCAGGCGCCATGAAGGGGGATTCCGGGATAACAGGCCGCAAGAGACTGAATAGTGACTGACAGGTTGCCGACCGCAAACCAAAAAACGGGCAAGGATACCCTCCTTGCCCGTTTCTTTATCGTTCAGCCAAAAATTATACTATCGATAAAGATTAAGGTGCCAGCGGCTGGCGAGTAAACTGAACGTGACCGCATTTACTACAGGGCTCAAGGCGTTTCACATGGGTGTAGATCTCATGGTGGCCACATTTTTCACACACCAGGTGACCCAGCCCGACAATTTCACCCGCCAGATAGACCCCCTGATGCTGAAGATCATCCATCACTTCATGCCATTCAAGCTGCGTTTTATCGGTAATTTCAGCCAACCCTCCCCACACCGATTCAGAGACCAGCTTATAAAAAGGGCTTTCTGAAAACGGTTCAGGGCTTTCTTCCACATTCCGTCCAAACTCTTTCAGATCGCGTTTCAGATAGGCTGCAATCAGTGCCCATTCATCTTTGGTCATGTCACTGGCGGCTTCACGATACAGCTCCGTCGTTTTAATCCACTGCTTGAGCTCATCGGGACTGTGCTTTAATGTTTCTGTCACCTCTTCCAGTAAGGCTTCATATTCAGTCTTTTGCTTCGTCATAAATCACCTCCTTTCCAATAATCATAGGCTGATTATTGGCTGAAACCCTGCAAACTTCCGGCTAAAACCAACAATAAATACCCCGAATTGGCATCAGCTATTGTTGACACCTTTACCTTTAGTTATTCTATGTCGATTATATTGACTGTGTTTGTACTCAACTCACAAAATCCTGGATGTCATCGATGCAAGAACAATATCGCCCGCAGGACATTGAACAGAAAGTTCAAGAACATTGGGACAACAACAAGACCTTTGTTGTAAGTGAAGACCCTAATAAAGAAAAATTCTACTGTCTCTCCATGTTCCCGTACCCAAGTGGTCGACTGCACATGGGTCACGTTCGTAACTACACCATCGGTGATGTTGTTTCTCGCTACCAGCGCTTGCAAGGTAAAAATGTAATGCAACCAATTGGTTGGGATGCATTTGGCCTGCCCGCAGAAAATGCGGCAGTAAAAAACAATACCGCGCCAGCGCCATGGACTTACGAAAACATTGAGTACATGAAGAACCAGCTTAAGTTGCTGGGCTTTGGTTACGACTGGAAGCGTGAATTCGCCACCTGTACCCCTGAGTACTACCGTTGGGAACAAGAGTTCTTCACAAAGCTTTACAACAAAGGCCTGGTGTATAAGAAAACCTCTTCTGTTAACTGGTGTCCGAATGACCAGACCGTTCTGGCAAACGAGCAGGTTGAAGATGGCTGCTGCTGGCGTTGTGATACCCCGGTAGAGCAGAAAAAAATCCCGCAGTGGTTTATTAAAATCACTGAGTACGCTGACGAGCTACTGCGCGATCTGGATACCCTGGATGAGTGGCCTGAAATGGTGAAAACCATGCAGCGTAACTGGATTGGTCGTTCTGAAGGTGTGGAGCTGTCTTTCGACGTTGAAGGTCAGGACTCACCACTAGAAGTGTATACCACGCGTCCTGATACCCTTATGGGTGTGACCTACGTGGGTATCGCTGCGGGTCACCCTCTGGCTGATCTTACCGCACAGAACAATGCAGAGCTTGCAGCTTTCGTTGATGAATGTAAAAACACCAAAGTTGCCGAAGCTGAACTTGCAACAATGGAAAAGAAAGGCATGGCAACAGGCCTTTACGCGACTCACCCGTTAAACGGTCGTCGTGTACCGATTTTCGTGGCTAACTTTGTCCTGATGGATTACGGCACAGGTGCGGTAATGGCGGTACCAGCTCACGATCAGCGTGATTATGAGTTCGCAACCAAGTACGGCCTGGACATCGTTCCTGTTATCAAACCTGAAGATGGCAGCGAGTTAGATGTCTCAGAAATGGCCTACACCGAGAAAGGTGTCCTGTTTGATTCTGGCGAATTTGACGGTCTTGAATTCCAAGCGGCTTTCGACGCCATTGCAGCGAAACTGGAAGCAGAAGGTAAAGGCAAGAAAACCGTTAACTTCCGTCTGCGTGACTGGGGTGTTTCTCGCCAGCGTTACTGGGGCGCGCCTATCCCAATGGTAACCACTGAAGACGGTGAAGTGCATCCTGTCGCGGCAGACCAACTGCCTGTTATTCTTCCTGAAGATGTGGTGATGGACGGCGTAACCAGCCCTATCAAAGCAGATAAGGCATGGGCAGAAACCACCTACAACGGTCAACCTGCACTTCGTGAAACAGACACCTTCGATACCTTCATGGAATCATCTTGGTACTACGCACGTTACTGTTCGCCACAGGCAGACGAAATGCTAGACCCGGCGGCGGCTAACTACTGGCTACCGGTCGATCAGTATGTTGGCGGTATCGAGCACGCATGTATGCACCTGCTTTACTCTCGTTTCTTCCATAAACTACTTCGTGACGAAGGTATGGTTGAAAGTTCAGAACCGTTCAAAAAGCTACTTTGCCAAGGCATGGTACTGGCTGATGCGTTCTACTATAACAACGAGAAAGGCACGAAAGTATGGGTTTCCCCTGCTGACGTAACGATCGAGCGTGATGAGAAAGGACGCATCGTTAAAGCGACCGATAACGAAGGCCATGATGTTGTCCACACCGGCATGACGAAAATGTCGAAGTCGAAAAACAACGGTATCGACCCGCAAGAGATGGTGGATAAATTCGGTGCTGATACGGTTCGTCTGTTCATGATGTTTGCAGCGCCTGCCGACATGACACTTGAATGGCAGGAGTCTGGCGTTGAAGGGGCTAGCCGCTTCCTGAAACGTGTTTGGAAACTGGTTCACGAACACACCGCGAAAGGTGCTGTTGAAGCACTGGATGCTGCTGCGCTAACTGCCGGTCAGAAATCACTACGTCGCGATGTTCACAAAACAATTGCCAAAGTCAGTGATGATATCGGCCGTCGTCAGACCTTCAATACCGCGATTGCTGCAATCATGGAATTGATGAACAAGCTTGCTAAAGCCCCGCAAGCAGACGCACAAGACCGCGCTCTTCTTGATGAAGCGCTAAAAGCCATTGTGACGATGCTTTACCCAATGACTCCGCACATCTGTTTTGAAATGTGGGAAGCATTAGGTGAGTCTGACGTTGATCACGCGGTATGGCCGGTTGCTGACGAAAAAGCCCTTGTTGAAGACGAGAAGCTAATCATCGTTCAGGTTAACGGTAAGCTACGGGCAAAACTGACCGTAGCGGCAGATGCAACCAAAGAACAAGTTGAAGAGCTTGCGCTAAACGATGAGCGTGTGACGAAGTTCACCGCAGAGGCAACCATCCGTAAAGTGATTTACGTTCCTGGTAAGCTACTCAACATTGTTGCTAACTAGTTTTACGTAAACAAAAGTAACAACTAAAAAGCCTTAAGATATGATCCCCGCTCATGCGGGGATCTTTCTGCCGCGCTATTGATTGAACCAGTAATGACCGCTTTTGTCTTAATCGAGACGGTCATTACTGTAATCGATCGGTTTTCACTAACTTTTTCAAGGAGCTGACTCGGTGAAAGCTTTATTTTCTCTACAAAGCGCCATCCGAACCCTGTTTGTTGCAGTACTAGCCCTGGCCACGGCTTCTTGTGGTTTTCACCTTCGGGGTAACTATATGTTGCCTGACGATATCGCCAAACTGTCACTCACCAGCTTTGATAAATACGGTCAGCTGACGCGTCTGGTCGAATCGCAGTTTGAACTGCATGGCATTGAATCGGTTCCACCCGCGGCCAATGTCCCTAACCTGCATTTGATCGGTGAATCAACGGGTGAGCGTACCTTATCGCTGTATCAAAATAGTGGTAAGGCTGAGTATGAGCTTATCTACACGGTTAGCTATCGAGTCGTTGTACCGGAAAAAGGCTCACAGACGTTTAGCACCAAAGTCACCCGTACCTTTTTGGATAACCCACTCACTGCTCTGGCAAAATCTGTTGAACAAGATGAGCTTGAAGATGTTATGCGCAAACAGGCCGCACAACAAATCATGCGTCAGCTTGCCCGCTTAACGGCGGTGCTCAACAAAATGACAGAAGAAGAGCTCGAAGCAGAGCTGGATACCGGGATGAATAGCGAAGCAGACACACTGGATACGACGCCAGAAGGATCGAGCACCATCACGACAGAAGCGGTAGAAGATACGCAAGCAGCCAAGGCTATATTTAACGGCGCGGATAACACCCAATTAGATAGCACTCACTTAGATAATAATCACTTAGACAACAACGCGGAATGAGAATCTACCCAGAACAACTGGCGCAGCAACTGACAAAAGGGTTGCGTCAGGCTTTCCTTCTTTTCGGCAACGAGCCACTGCTTAAGCAAGAATGTGGCGATCAGATCAAACACCATGCTCAGCAAGCCGGCTTTACTGAGCGGCATGCCTTCACCATTGATAACCAGTTAGACTGGAATCAGGTTCTCGATTGCTGCAATGCAATGAGTCTGTTCTCCGATCAACAAATTATTGAGCTTGAAATCCCGGATTCTGGCCTTAATCCCACCCAGGCCAAAGCCCTGCAGGAAGTTACAGCCAGTTTACACCGCGATATTTTATTGCTGCTGCATGGTCCTCGCCTGAATAAAAAGCAAGAAAGTGCAAAATGGTTTAAGGCCTTAGCAGATACCGGCCTTTATATTCCATGTAACACACCAGATCCTCGCCATTTACCTCGCTTTATTCAAGCCCGTTGTCAGTCATTAGGGTTAAAGCCCGATCATGAGTCCGTACTCATGCTGGCACAGTGGCACGAAGGTAACTTATTTGCGCTGGCTCAAAGCCTGCAGAAACTCACCTTGCTCTATCCTGATGGTGAACTGACTGTTTTACGCTTGGAAGAAGCCCTGAGCCGTCATAATCACTACACGCCATTTCAATTGGTCGATGCACTGCTCGCCGGCCAGGCCAAACGCAGTCAGCGGATATTAAGACAGTTGGAAGGCGAAGGAGTGGAAGCCACCATCTTACTGCGCACCTTACAGCGTGAATTAACCCAGCTGTACAAAATGCAGGAAATGGGTAAAAAAGGGACCCCTCTGAACATCATTTTTGAACAGTTCAGAGTGTGGCAAAGCCGTCGCGAAGTCTTTATTGGCGCGTTACATCGGCTGCCGCTGGCAACATTGATCCAGCTCCTGCAACGATTAGCCTTGCTCGAAGTACAAGTGAAAACGGATTTTGACAGCAATCCCTGGCCAGCGTTAAGTGCATTATGTGCTGAAATGTGCGGTATCCCGACCCACACGACAATGGCTAAATTTTAAGAATGGCACCGAAAGCCAGTAAAGCTTTTAATGACTTTATCGCGAGTGATATACTGCGCCGCTAAATTGTGACTCAGATCTATCTGACACCGAATTATTTTCACATTTCACTCAAATGAGGGGATACCTTTGCAGGTTCAAGAACTACACGACTTTATTGTTGATAAGATTGACGATATGAAAGCCCAGGACATTGTGACACTGGACGTACGAGGTAAATCAAGCATCACCGATTTGATGGTTGTCTGTACCGGTACATCTAACCGCCATGTGGCTTCTATTGCCGATAATGTAGACAAAGAGTCTAAATTGATTGACTACCCTCCTTTTGGTATCTGCGGTGAAGATGATGCTGAGTGGGTGATTGTTGATATGGGCAGCGTAATGCTACACGTGATGCAAGAAGATACGCGTGAACTTTACCAGCTGGAGAAGCTTTGGAGCTAACCAACCATGAAGCTTCAACTGATTGCCGTTGGCACTAAGATGCCAAAATGGGTCGAAGACGGTTATAAAGAATATAGCCGTCGTTTCCCTAAAGATATGCCACTAGAGTTGATTGAAATTTCTGCCGGAAAACGAGGGAAAAATGCTGATATTGCCCGCATCTTACAAAAAGAAGGCGAAGCCATGTTAGCCGCAGTTGCTAAAGGTAACCGTATTGTCACCCTGGATATTCCGGGTAAACGCTGGGATACCGAGCAATTAGCCCAGCAACTTGACAGCTGGAAGCTTGACGGACGTGATGTGTCAATTCTGATCGGCGGTCCGGAAGGGCTGTCTCCGGCCTGTAAAGCCGCAGCAGAGCAAAGCTGGTCTTTATCTCCGTTAACACTACCGCATCCGTTAGTACGGGTTGTAATGGCAGAAAGTTTATACCGCGCGTGGAGTATCACCGCCAACCATCCTTATCACAGGGAATAAGTGTCAATGAGACAAAAGCGAACCCAGATCCGCGACCACCGGGCTGAGTCGGCACTCTTTTTTCGCCGGGCTCTTGTCTCATTTATCGGCATCGTCGTACTGGTCGGTGTGCTGCTTACTAACCTGTATCACATTCAGGTCAGCCAACATGCCGACTACCAAACACGCTCTAACGACAACCGAATCAAAATCGTCCCGGTTGCCCCTAACCGCGGCCTGATTTACGATCGCAACGGTGTACTGCTGGCTGAAAACCGCCCGATTTACGCCCTCGAAATTACCACAGAAAAAGTATCCGATCTCGAAGAGACTTTTGCTCGCCTGCAATCTCTGATGGGGATCACTGACGAAGAAATTGAGAACTTTAAAAAAGAGCGCCGACGTAGCCGCCGCTTTAAATCTGTCTCGATTCGAAATCAGTTATCGGAACACCAAGTTGCGCTGTTTTCTGTCAATCAACACAATTTCCCCGGGGTAGAAGTTAAAGCTTACCTCAAGCGCCATTATCCTTACGGTGACTCACTAACTCACGTTTTAGGCTATGTCGCTAAAATTAACGACCGTGATCTCCAGCGTTTGGAACGAAAAGAAAAACTCAACAACTACAAAGCCACACGGGATATCGGCAAGCTCGGCATCGAGAAATATTATGAAGATCTGCTTCATGGTACATCCGGTTACCAGGAAGTCGAAGTCAATAGCCGTGGCCGTATTATTCGTACTCTGAAATACGTCCCGCCAATTCCAGGCAAAGATATCAAACTCAATATCGACATTGAGTTACAGCTGTATGTGAAAGAACTGCTGACCGTACGTAAACTGGATCCGGATACCGGTGAAGAAGCCGTAACCTATAAACGCGGTTCCCTGGTGGTGCTGGATCCTCGCGATTCTGCCGTATTAGCCATGGTGTCCAGCCCGAGCTATGATCCAAACCTGTTTGTTCATGGTATCTCCAGTAAGAAATACAATGCGCTGCTTAACAATATAAACCGCCCTTTGGTTAACCGGGCCACATTGGGTATTTATCCGCCGGCATCAACCGTTAAGCCGATGATCTCCGTGGCCGCATTGACCGAAGGGGTGATCACCACCCGAACCACCCGTAACGATCCGGGCTGGTGGAAGATCCCAAATACAAACAGCCGTCCATTCCGTGACTGGAAACGTTGGGGGCACGGTAAAGTGAACCTGGGAAAAGCACTTGAAGAATCCGTTGATACTTTCTTCTATCAGGTGGCTTACGATTTGGGCATTGATCGCCTGTCGAGCTGGATGACTAAATTCGGTTACGGTGAATACACCGGTATCGATATACACGAAGAGAGTAAAGCCAATATGCCGACGCGTGAATGGAAACAAGCCCGTTTCCGTCAGCCTTGGTACCAAGGCGATACCATTCCGGTCGGTATCGGGCAAGGCTACTGGACATCGACGCCATTACAGATTGCCAAAGCAACAACAGTACTGGTTAACAATGGGATTGTTCGTCCGCCTCACCTGTTAAAAAGCATCATTGATGATGACAATGAGACGCCTGCCGTCTTCGATGAATATCCGCCAATCACCGGTGTCGAACAAAAGCATTGGGATGTCGCGAAAAAAGGCATGAATCGCGTACTTTACGGTACCCGAGGTACCGCAAGACGTGCATTCTACGGCACGCCTTACCAAGCGGGTGGTAAATCGGGATCTGCCCAGGTATTCGGTTTAGCGAAAGATCAGAAATATAACGCTGAAGAGCTCGAAGAGCACCTGCGAGATCACGCATTGTTTACCGCTTTCGCCCCTTTTGAAGCGCCAGAAATCGTGGTGTCTATGGTGCTGGAAAATGCCGGTGGCGGTTCATCCAATGGAGGCCCGGTGGCACGTAAGATTTTCGACCATGTATTGCTGAAACCCAAGCAACCCGAGCCAGAAAAACAATCCCAGCTAGCCGAGGTTAATCAATGAGTGTGATGGCTACAACAGGGAATAAACGCTCCCTCAGTGACCGCTTACATCTGGACATGCCGCTACTGTTAGGTCTTTTAGCCCTGATGGGGTTCGGCTTATTAGTGATGTACAGTGCCAGCGGCCAGAGCCTGCCAATGATGGAACGTCAGGCCGTTCGTATGTGTTTGTCCCTTGGCATTATGTTTATCTTAGCCCAGGTCGCCCCGCGCCATTATGAAGCCTGGGCACCTTACCTGTTCGGGGTCGGATTGATACTGTTGCTTGGGGTGCTGGTGTTCGGCGAAGCATCAAAAGGCGCACAGCGTTGGCTGAACCTCGGTTTTGTCCGTTTCCAGCCGTCAGAACTCATCAAGCTGGCCGTGCCTTTAATGGTCGCCCGGTTCATTGGTAATAAACCGCTTCCGCCAAGTTTCCGCAACATTATCGTGGCTTTGATAATGATCTTTGTGCCGACGATCCTGATCGCGAAACAGCCTGATTTAGGTACATCCATTCTGATTGCCGCATCCGGTATATTCGTGCTGTTCCTGTCAGGCATTAGCTGGCGGATCATCACCGCCGCCGCCGTCCTGCTCGGGGCCTTTATTCCGGTCCTGTGGTTTTTCTTAATGCACGGCTACCAGCGTACCCGCGTACTGACCCTGTTTAATCCAGAGTCCGACCCATTGGGGGCCGGTTATCATATTATTCAATCCAAAATCGCCATCGGCTCTGGTGGTCTCGCCGGAAAAGGCTGGCTGCAAGGCACACAATCACAACTTGAATTTTTGCCAGAGCGCCACACTGACTTTATCTTCGCCGTGATTGCTGAAGAATGGGGGTTAACCGGCGTCGCTTGCCTACTGGCTATCTATCTGTTTATTATCGGCCGGGGGTTGCTGCTGGCCAGTCGTGCCCAAACGGCATTTGGACGAATGATGGCCGGCAGTATCGTTTTGAGCTTCTTCGTTTACATCTTTGTCAATATTGGCATGGTGAGCGGCATATTACCTGTTGTTGGGGTACCACTACCTTTAATAAGTTACGGCGGGACATCCATGGTGACCCTGATGGCTGGTTTTGGCATCCTGATGTCTATTCATACTCATAGAAAAATGTTGTCGAAGGCGACCTAAATGCGTGTAATACCAATTCTTTTTTTAGTACTGCTTGCCGGCTGTAGCTCAACGCCAAGCAAAGAGCGCTACGATATCGCTGACGATATCGCTCCGGAGAATTCACCGACCCTCGAGCATATTGAAGATGCCCAGCCTCGCTATGAACCCATCAGCCTGGCGGGCAATAAAAATTACTCCTTACGCGGTCAGGATTACACGATCGTGACCGACCAGGAAGGCTTCACCCAAGAAGGTCATGCTTCCTGGTATGGCAAGAAGTTCCATGGTCATAAGACCTCGAACGGTGAAATCTACGACATGTACTCGATGACAGCAGCCCATAAGACCCTGCCATTACCGAGTTATGTCAAAGTGACCAATCAGAGAAACGGTAAAACAGCCATCGTGCGAGTTAACGACCGGGGCCCGTTTCATGATGGCAGGATCATCGATTTAAGCATGGCCGCAGCATCGAAACTGGACGTAATCAAAGACGGCACCGCCCCGGTGAAAATAGAGTTGATCCAGGTGGCAAAACCCGCCTCACCCGATGAATGGCAAACGGCAAATCCTAACTATTACTACGTACAGTTAGCGGCGGTAAGCAATGAAAATAAGGCCAGGCTGGTAGCCGAAAAAATAGCGGAAACCTTTGCGACATCCGTTGATCTGAAAAAATCCGAGTCGGCTGCCGTCTATCGGGTACGTTTAGGCCCTTACCTTGATCGTGATGAAGCAATTGGTCTACGGGATAAAGCCAAGGCAAACAACTATCCGAAAGCTTTTATCATCACAACTCAACGTGAGTTGGAACAAAAATAGAAAATCAGTATCAAACAACCACCGACTATCACACACAGTAATCAGTGAAGCCGTTTAGGAAGAGCAACGTCTCAAATAATTCAATACCAGAAATGATTAATGTCAGGATTTCGACATCTCGCCCTTTCTCAACTGGTTCAGAATTTTCAATCTGATATAGTGTGTGCAGTTTTTTGTAATCGACAAATTAAGTTACAACAATCATGAATAAATTTGCTGCAACTTCCCGAACTTTAGCCATCTCAACGCTGATGCTGGCCTCTGCTTTTGCAGCCGCTGCACCCGCTGTGGTACCTGATCCACCTCAAATTGCCGCAAAAGGCTATGTGTTGATGGATTACCATTCAGGTAAAATCCTAGCCGGCAACAAAGCGAACGATCAAATACCGCCAGCCAGCCTGACCAAAATGATGACCAGTTACGTCATCGGCCAGGAAATTAAGCGTGGCAATATTTCCATGGATGACACTGTTGTTATCAGCAAAAATGCATGGGCTAAGAATTTCCCGGGCTCTTCGAAAATGTTCATCGAAGTCGGCAGTGAAGTCAAAGTCGCTGATCTGAACCGCGGTATCATTATCCAATCGGGTAACGATGCGTGTGTGGCTATGGCTGAGCACGTAGCCGGCTCAGAAGATTCCTTTGTTGATCTGATGAACGCATGGGCGAAAAACATTGGTATGGACTCCACCCATTTCGCCAATGTCCATGGCTTAGATAATAACAACCTGTACACCACGCCTTATGATATGGCGCTGCTTGGTCAGGCTCTGGTCCGTGATGTACCAGACGAGTTTGCTATCTATAAAGAGAAGTCATTCACTTATAACGGTATTACCCAGTACAACCGCAACGGCCTGCTATGGGATAAAAGCTTAAATGTTGATGGCATGAAAACGGGCCATACCAACAATGCAGGCTATAGTCTGGTAAGTACCGCAACTGAAGGCAAAATGCGCCTGGTTGCTGTGGTAATGGGAGCCAAAAGCGCCAATGGACGTAAAGCCGAAAGTAAAAAGCTTCTTAACTACGGCTTCCGCTTCTTTGAAACGGTTTCTCCACACAAAGCCAACGAAACATTTGTGACGGAAAAAGTCTGGATGGGCGACATTGATGAAGTATCACTGGGTGTCAGTGAAGATACCTTTGTCACTTTGCCGCGCGGTCAGACAAAAGACTTAAAAGCCAGCTTTATACTTGAAAAAGATTTGAAGGCACCAATCGCGAAAGGCGATGTGGTGGGTAAACTTTATTACCGTGTTGGCGAGGAAGATATCGCTGAATATCCACTACTCGCTCTTAACGATGTCAATGAAGGCGGAATTTTCAGCCGTTTGATTGACTACATCATGATGTTGTTTAAAAGCTGGTTAAGTTAATCAAATCCCACACAGAACCGTACAAAGGCGACCACAATGGTCGCCTTTTTCTTTACACACCTTCCGACAGCCTGATCCCTCGATGCTTGTTTTCTAGTTAATGACACATTACTATGCTCGCCTGATATCAATCTGAGTGGTTACGTGTACCCACAGAAAATAATCAGCCTGATATTACATTCAGACATACCGAATGCGGACCCCTGGAGTTCAGAATGCAACAGCAACAAGCGCAACCAAAACTAAAAGACCTACTTGAATTCCCTTGTAAGTTCTCCTACAAGGTGATGGGGTTTAATAAACCAGAATTACCCGATCTGGTTGTAGAAGTCATTCAGCGCCACGCGCCAGGCGACTATTCGCCATCGGTTAAGCCAAGTAGTAAAGGCACTTACAGTGCCGTTTCAGTGACCATTACCGCTACCTCTATCGAGCAGGTAGAAACGCTATATAAAGAGCTTGGTGAAATCGACATCGTTCGCGTGGTACTCTGATTCTGGGTTAGCCAGCGATCAAGTAAACCTATCCCCCTACAAAATTGGCGGCTGATAATTCAGCCGCCAAGCTTTATAATCCCCCATAAGCTTTGCCCTATGCAGTGTGTTATGCTGGGTTAATTCATTCAGGCTTTGCCTGGTTACCATATGGGTGTGATAAATTGCAAAAGAGTCTCATCATTCGAAACCTTGGCCGCCGGGATTACGAAAAGACCTGGCAGGCTATGCATGAGTTTACCGATCAACGTTCACCAGAAACGCCTGATGAAGTCTGGCTGGTTGAACACAACCCTGTCTTTACTCAGGGGCAGGCCGGTAAAGCCGAGCACTTATTGCATACAGGTGACATCCCTGTGGTACAAAGCGATCGTGGCGGGCAGGTAACCTATCATGGTCCGGGCCAGCAAGTCGCTTATATCCTGATTGATCTCAGAAGGATCAAATTAGGTGTACGTGAACTGGTTACACATATTGAAAACACCGTCATTAATACGCTTTCCCATTTTGGGGTGGAGTCTAATGCCCGCCCAGATGCCCCTGGTGTGTATGTCGACGGTAAGAAGATATGTTCACTCGGGTTACGTATCAGGCGTGGCTGCTCTTTTCATGGTCTGGCGCTCAATATCAATATGGATCTGACACCATTTCTGCGCATTAACCCTTGTGGTTATGCTGGTATGGAAATGACTCAGTTATCCTTGTTGAATGGCCCTTCTGAACTGCTGGAAGTTCAGCCTGTACTTGTTGAAGAGTTGACAAAGTTGCTCGATTACCAGAGCATTGAGTGGATAACGGAGAGCAGTTAAATGAGCAAACCAATTAAAATCGAACAGGGTGTCAAATACCGTGATGCCGACAAGATGGCTCTGATCCCTGTACGTCATGTTGCAGAAGAAGCACCAAAAGAAGTATTACGCAAGCCTGCATGGATGAAAATTAAGCTTCCATCAGACAGCAAGCGTATTCAAGACATTAAAGCCGCAATGCGTAAGAATAATCTAAACTCTGTTTGTGAAGAGGCTTCTTGCCCTAACCTGGCTGAATGTTTTAACCACGGTACTGCAACCTTTATGATCCTGGGTGCCATTTGTACTCGCCGATGCCCATTCTGCGATGTTGCCCATGGCCGACCGCTGCCGCCAAGTGCTGAAGAGCCCGTGCAGCTAGCTCAAACCATCTCAGATATGAAGCTTAAATACGTCGTGGTTACCTCTGTTGACCGCGATGATCTTCGAGATGGCGGTGCCCAACACTTTGCTGACTGTACCCGTGAAATTCGACTGAAAAACCCTGAGATTCGAATTGAAACACTGGTACCTGATTTCCGTGGTCGTATGGATAATGCACTGGCGATCCTGCGTGATAATCCGCCAGATGTCTTTAACCATAACCTTGAAACAGCCCCTCGCCTGTACCGTAAAGCGCGTCCGGGAGCGAACTATCAGTGGTCTCTGGATCTACTGAAAAAATTCAAGGAAATACACCCGGAGATCCCAACCAAATCAGGCGTGATGATGGGTCTGGGGGAAACCAAAGAAGAGATCGTCCAGGTCTTAACAGACTTACGTGCACATGGCGTTACCATGCTGACTCTGGGGCAATACCTGGCACCAAGCCGTCATCACCTGCCAGTCGAACGTTATGTTCCGCCATCTGAGTTTGATGAGCTAAAAGAAATCGCATTAGAGCTGGGTTTTACTCACGCGGCATGTGGTCCGTTTGTTCGCTCCTCTTACCATGCCGATCTGCAGGCAAAAGGTGTTGAGATTAAGTAGCTTCTGGCTTCTTAAAAAGAAAAACCGCTTTAGGCGAGAGCCAAAGCGGTTTTTTTATACCTCGCTATGCTTGTACTATTGGCTATTGTCGCGCTCAATGGCGGTAGCAAATACAAGTGCTAGCGTATTTAATGCTTCTTCGGTGATCGGTTTACCATTTGAATCCGTCACACTCATTGATGTACGGTTACCTAAATCACCCAGTTGTAATTTATAAGTACTGTCATCCAGCATAATGGGTCTAACGCCCAGTTCGGTCCAGAACTCATCATCCGGAGAGCGGAATTTCACTTCCACCGCACCTTGTGAACGGTTACGGCCTTCAACCGTGAAACCAAGCTCACTGACTAGTGGTGGCAGACGTTCCCAGAACACGTTATAAGGTGCACGCGCAATAATCACGGGCAGACCACTGCGATCTTTACCTATTGAGATCGGGATCTGTTTAACCAGCTCCTCAGCACGAGCACGAGCTTCATCACGAAGCTGCTGATCATATTTCGATGTCACCAGGTTCGTCATTAAAATGCTGTAACGCTCTTTATTAACAGCCGAGACGGCTTTTTCAACCCCAGCTTCCCGCCAGTCAATCAGCGAAATCTTAAAGCTATTACGCTCAGGATCGGAGGATTTTTCAATCCGATAACGACTACCGACTTCAGTTTCTTCGTCATCGCTCACCCATTTAACCCAATCGGTTTCAATAGCATTCGCTGACTGGCTACGAAGAGTGATATTTTTCTCAGCGATAATATGCTGAGTTAACGACCATACTCGCGCTAAAACAGCCGGTTTAGGCAGTAACAACGTGACGCCTTCGGCATCTTGGACACTTCGGGCACCAGGAATAAGATCTAATACCTGTTGCGGTGGACGAATATCAACGGCTGACCCAATTTCACCTTGATACGCTTGATTAGAAATAGCGTAATCTGTGGCAGCGAATGGTTCCGCTCCCGCAGGTAAAGTCCAGTTTTCTAATGGCTTTGAATCAAGATAGGTAAAATCCTGATTTGCTTGACGACGTCGCTCGGCACCACCAGAACAGGCAGCCAAGCTGGCAACCATAACAGCAGTTAATACAAGCCTGTAATTACAATTCATTTATGCTTCGCGCTCCTACGCTTTTGCAAACTACAGCAGCACATTGGCATCCTTAAGAGCCTGAATAACCACTGGATGTGCTGACTCACTTAATTCTGTAAGCGGCAAACGCAAATACCCATGCTCAATCAACCCCAGTTTGTGGGCAGCCCACTTGACTGGAATTGGATTCGATTCGACAAAAAGGTGTTTGTGCAACGGCATTAAGCGTTCATTAATTTCTTTCGCGGCCTCAAACTGGCCACTAAGAGCCAGCTTGAACATTTTTGCCATATCTGCAGCCGCTACATTTGCCGTTACAGAAATGACACCTTGTCCGCCTTGAGCAACAAAATCTAAACCTGTTGCATCATCACCGCTTAGTTGGATGAAATCTTCGCCACAAAGTTCCCGAGTTTTTTGTATACGGGATAAATCGCCTGTAGCATCTTTAATCGCAACGATGTTGTCTATTTTTGCAAGACGAGCAACGGTTTCCGGCAATAAATCAACCGCAGTTCGACCCGGCACATTATACAGAATTTGAGGCAGTTCTGTCGCTTCCGCAATGGCTTTATAATGTTGAAATAAACCTTCTTGTGTCGGTTTATTGTAATACGGTGTGACGGACAGACAGCCAGCAACCCCCGTACCAGAAAAAAGTTTACTGAAGGTGATGGCTTCATGAGTTGCATTCGCCCCGGTACCCGCAATAACTGGCACACGACCTTTGGCATATTCTAATGTTTTTAATACAACCTTCACATGCTCATCAACGGTCAGCGTTGCCGACTCGCCTGTCGTACCAACGGCGACAATTGCATCCGTGCCAGCGGCAATATGATATTCCACCAAACTGGCCAGGCTTGCATAATCTACTTCCCCAGCCTCATCTAATGGTGTTATTAGCGCTACCATGCTTCCTGAAAACATGTCCATCTCCCCTTTTTATATAAGTATTCATGGTACTTTTCAGTGACCGTAAACTCAAGCACGATCGCAGGTAAAACAGTGAACTAAATAGATTGGGTTATTATCCCGGCCTGCTTCGTGTGCTAACATGCAGGGAAGATAGCAAAACGATGTGAATAAATATGGAACATTACCTTGTCATTACTGCGGTTGGTACGGATCGCCCCGGTATTTCAGATGAAATTACCCGAGTCATCACGCAATGTAATTGCAATATTGTTGATAGCCGTCTAGCCTTGTTCGGCACTGAGTTCACCTTAATTATGTTGCTATCTGGTAATGGTAATGCCATTTCTCGCGTGGAATCGACATTACCATTAAAAGCACAAGAACATGATTTAGTCACGGTGATGAAAAGAACGACGAAACACAAAGATCGCTTCTTTCCTTACACGGCTGATTTTCACATCGAAGCCGATGACACTCATGGAATTATCGAACAATTCACTCATTTCTTTGCCATGCGTAAAATTGACATTTCATCCTTAAGTGCGCATACCCAGGAATCGCCCAATCACGACTTAACGAATCGTTTCATTTTACAGATCAGCACCAATTTGCCTGAAGGCTGTAATTTGATGTCACTGCAAGAAGAGTTCGAAGCCCTTTGTCATGATCTCCTTGCCACCGGTACCGTCAATTTCATCGGTCATAATCAATAAGGAACAATAACATGCAGACTCTGACCGCAGGTATGTTAGCTCCAGCCTTCACCCTGCTGAATCAGGATAACCAACCTGTCAACTTGACTGATTTTAAAGGTAGGAAAGTACTGGCTTATTTTTACCCTAGAGCCATGACCCCCGGTTGTACCGTTCAAGCGTGTGGGCTGCGAGATAGCAAAACAGAATTAGACGAAAAAAATGTGGTGGTTTTAGGGATAAGCATTGATGCGGTTAAACGCCTGCCTAAATTCATTGAACGCGATAACCTTAATTTCACCCTCTTATCCGATGAAGACCACGCTGTCGCAGAGCAATTTGGTGTCTGGGGCGAGAAAAAGTTTATGGGTAAGGTATACGACGGTCTGCACCGCATCAGCTTCCTGATCAATGAAGATGGCATTATTGAACATGTCTTCAACAAGTTCAAAACCAAAGATCACCACGAAGTCGTGCTTAGCTACCTAAACAATGATAAGTAATACCAATCGGTATAATCACTGACTTTAAACAAAAGGCCGCAAACGCGGCCTTTTTATTGTTCAAAGAAAATGCCAATCGGCATTATTCACTGACTTTCTCATCATCGTCGAGTTCAGTGGCAGGCAAGGCATTCCATACTGCTTTCACCAGAGTCGCTAACGGAATCGCAAAAAATACGCCCCAGAAACCCCATAAACCACCAAAGACCAATACTGCAACGATAATTGCAACAGGGTGCAGGTTAACGGCTTCCGAAAATAAAACCGGCACTAAAACGTTACCATCTAATGCTTGAATAATGCCGTAAGCAGCTAACAACCACCAGAAATCGGGGGTTAAGCCCCACTGAAACAAACCAACCATCGCCACAGGTAGAGTTACGGCCGCCGCGCCGATATATGGGATCAAGACAGAAAAACCAACCAGTACCCCAAGTAGCACGGCATAACGTAAATCCATCAAGGCAAAGGTGATGTAGCTGGTGATCCCGACAATGACAATTTCAGTCACTTTACCGCGAATGTAGTTAGTGATCTGCTCATTCATCTCAACGCCGACCTTGCTCGCCAAACGGCGATTTTTCGGCAATAGGCCACTCAGAGTTTCAAGCATTTCCTCTTTATCTTTCAAAAGGAAAAAGACCAATAACGGCACCAGGATCAGATACACTCCCAGTGTTGCCAGGCTAACCAACGAGGCTAGTGAGCCTTTTACGACACTCTCCCCCATTCCCAGAACTTTATCACGCAGCGTCGTCATGAATGTCACCACCTGATGCGGCTGGACAATCTCAGGATAACGCTCTGGCAGGCTGGATACATACTCCTGCAGGCCATTGAACATATTTGGCACGTCAGCAACAAGGTTGCCAATCTGATGCCAGATAGTCGGTACCAGACCAAAAATTGCCAGTACCATTAAGCTTGCAAAAATCAGCAATACTAAAATCACCGATAACGAGCGAGGCAACCCTAAGCGACTTAATCGCATGACTGGCCATTCAAGTAGGTAAGCAAGTACGATTGCCACCAATAATGGCGCAATAAGATGTCCGAAAAAGTAGATCGTTAGAAAACCACCTAACAGAATAGCAACCAGGCTTACAGCGTGGGGATCAGAAAATCGTCGCTGATACCAGCGAGTTAGCATATCCAGCATAAATATATTTACAGCCTTTTTGTCACAATAATTACAAGCTCTTGATTACTATCAGCTTGTACCTCAATATTAAACCCATGGTTTAACAAATAACGGGGAATATCTTGTCTGCCACCGGGATCTGAAATGTGGATCTGCAAAATTTGATCAAAACGAAGGCCTTTACTTACGCGTTTCGCCAATAAAAGTGCCATAGGGCAACGTTCTGATGTCAAATCAAGCGATTGGATTTCCATTCCAGTATACTGACAGTTATTATCCATCAGGGTATTGTATACCCAAGTGACCTCAAGATGCTCGTATCAGCGAGAATTTATTGGCTTCTAGTCAAGGCAGCCATTTGAGTGAATCATGATTCTATTTCGAGAACGGTTCACACAGAATAAAAGCCTCTTAACTTGCTCTTTGGGAGCTCCTTTGAAAAATCACTTCTTGAGGTGATTTGGGTATAAATGACATCCGGTTCAATGAAAAAAGAAACCCGGCATAAGTTTTGTTGTCTTACTTTCAATGGCATCAAATAATTGATCATTCACCAGCTATTAATGTCGTGAGTATAATGTATTGGAATCACCACAGAAGGCGGTTGTATTATTAACATGTTTCGATTTGCTAAAGCGCCAACCTATCTCTTAATAAGTGCTTTATTGGGCTCAAGTTTTACGGTAAATGCTGATAACTTCAACACCCTACCGGAAATCGGCACAGCAGCAGCATCAACGTTAACGATAGAAAAAGAGCAGGAATACGGTGATGCATACATGCGTATGCTGCGGGCCAGTAAACCTGTCATCAGTGATCCTTTACTGTCAGAATATGTACTGGACTTAGGTCATCGCTTAGTCGCCAATGCCGAGGATGTTCGCACCCCTTTTAATTTCATCATGATCCAAAGTCGAGAAATTAACGCTTTTGCTTTCTTTGGTGGCTATGTTGCTCTGCACAGCGGGCTGTTTTTACATGCCAAGACAGAAAGTGAATTAGCCTCTGTTGTGGCTCACGAAATTGCTCACGTCACCCAGCGCCATCTTGCTCGAAGTATGGAAGATCAGGCGAAAAAATCCCCTGCGACAATGGCAGCTCTGATTGGTTCTCTGATGCTGGCTATTGCTTCACCGGAAGCCGGTATCGCCGCCATTCATGCGACCACCGCCGCTTCAATGCAAGGTCAGATCAACTATACCCGCAGTAATGAAAAAGAAGCTGACCGTATTGGTATTGCAACACTCGCGAAATCAGGCTTCGATGTACAGGCAATGCCGCGTTTCTTTGGCCGCTTGGCCGATCAGTATCGTTATGCCAGCAAACCACCAGCAATGTTGCTGACTCACCCATTACCTGAAGCGCGTGTCTCAGATACTCGTAGCCGTGCAAATCAGTATCCGACAGTCAGGGTAAATACCTCTGACCGTTACCAGCTAGCCCGCGCCCGCATTGTTGCGCGCTTTGCCGGTATTGACAGCGACGCAGCATTAGATTGGTTTAATCGTCAGCTGAAAAAGGCCAATCCCAGTCAAAAAGCCGCCTTAAACTACGGCAAAGCTCTCGTTTATATGGACTCTGGCAAGTATGACCAGGCACATCAGCTACTTGGCCCATTAATTGCCGCCGAGCCCAATAACCGCTTTTTCATTGACTCAGCAACCGATCTCGATCTGTTCCAGAAAAAATATGATTCTGCTGTCAACCGGTTAGAGCTCGCTTTAAAGCAGAACCCGAACCATAAAGTATTGCGCTTAAATCAGGCTCATGCCCTACAGGAGGCTGGACGTACGACGGAAAGTATTTCTATTCTGACCCGCTACACCTATGACAATCCTCAGGATACCAATGGCTGGAACCTATTGGCAAAAGCCTATGCCTATAGCGGAAAACGAGACGGTGAACTGGCCGCTCGTGCCGAATTACTGGCATTACGTGCACAGTGGGACAAAGCGATCAATCACTATATCCAGGCAAGCCAGATTGTTGATGTTGATTCACTGGATCAAGCACGTTACGACGCCCGGATCGACCAGCTTCGTCTTTCCCGCGAGCGCTTCGCAAATCTTTAAATCCTTCATTTTTTATATATTGCAGTTCCACTACAATGGGACTGCAACATATTATTATAAAAGGAAGAAAAATATGTCAGTCACTATCTACCACAACCCGCGCTGCTCAAAAAGTCGCCAGACTCTTGCTCTGATTGAAGAGCAAGGCGTTGCACCAGAAATTGTGAAATACCTTGATGACACACCCTCTGCTGATGAACTGAAAGGCTTATTCGCCAAGCTGGGTTATCACTCGGTTCGTGACATGATGCGTACCAAAGAAGATATCTATAAAGAGCTATCTCTGGGCGAAGAGGGCGTAACAGAAGAACAACTGTTTGACGCAATGGCAGCGAACCCAATACTTATCGAGCGCCCGATTGTTGTTAATGGTGACAGAGCCGCAATGGGACGCCCTCCGGAGCAAGTGCTGGACATTCTGTAATGCTAAAAATCCTAGTGCTCTACTACAGCCGCCACGGCAATACCCGTCAGTTAGCACGCCATATCGCGCGTGGTATTGAACAGGTTGATGGTTGTGAGGCAGCATTAGCGCAAGCCATCGGAAAAAGACTGGCATGGACAGCACATAAGCTAAATGGATGACGACATGACTAAAATGAGCTCAAAAACACAAAGCCTGCGGTATATCACTTTAATCGCTAACCTATCTCTCATTCTATGGGTGGGATTATGGCAAAGTATGATTTCGCCTCATCCGCACCTGAACAGCTATGTGATTGCGATTATGTGGGTGTTACCGCTGTTATTACCTCTAAAAGGCATCCTTGAAGGAAAACCCTATACCCATGCCTGGGCTAACTTCATTCTGATGTTCTATTTCCTTCATGCTTTGACCATTTTATGGATTGATGGTGGGGAGCGCTGGTTAGCCTGGATTGAATTAGGCTTGGTATCCTGGGCTTTTGTCGCCAATATCCTGTTTGCCCGTATTCGCGGCAAAGAATTAGGGACGGGATTAAAACGTCTCTCTCAGGTCGAAAAAGAAGAAAAAGAAGCTCACGGACAAAAGTAATCGTTATTCCAACCAGTCTCTCTTACAAAAAAAGGCGCCTGACGGCGCCTTTTTAGATCGAAGCATAAAACCCTAACGACACCATCGAGGTGATCGCAACCGGAATAATTACGGTTGCCAATAATAGGTCTCAATTTGAGCGGAAACTGGCTCCATCGTCGCACTCACGTCAACCAGGCTCGGATCGACGGATGCCTCTTGTTCATTTTCACCCGCCTGAGGATCTACTGGCTTGATCAGTAATTCAGTGTCTGCAGTGGTATCTTTCGCAATCGCCACAGTGCCATCACCGAAATCAACCGCACTCTGCCCATCAACAGGTTGCTGGCTGATACGATCATCCAGACCCAATTCACGGCGAAAAGCATCTTCAGTACTGAGTAAATTAACGTCAAAGACGACTTTATCCCCCTGCAGACGGTTAGCATTCACCGAAGCCACGGACGTTAGATTTGTCAGCATTCTTTCCAGGGCAAAAAAATCTTCTGTCGTCTGCACATTGGCAAGCTGAATGGCGAATTTACCCTCACTGATACCATTTAATGGAACGGCATATTTAGCTGCCAGCCTATCTGCAACCTCATTAATCATCTCAGTGGTCGCGGTAGCAACCGACCCTCCGGCTTGACCTTCCGAGGGTACCTGTTGAGAGTTAACCAGTTGTTCTGGTTTTTGAGTGAATAGTTGCCATGCCAGATCAACATTATCATCAGAGCCCTTCTGACGGGCACGTACCACCAGCACCGCATCCGGATGGTAACGTATACTCGCATCAGCAATCGGCCGAACAAATCCCCCCCACAAATCAGGGATATTGATCGCTGTCACATCATCAAAATCACCAATTGGCATCATCACGGGTAAGCCTCGCCTGTCGGCGGCCCGTTTCATCTGTAATTCCAGAGAATTACCTGACTGATCCCATTGGATTTCACGCTCGCGATTAGCATCTTCCACCATCCAGACCAGAATGGTTGGGCGCTGCTCACTCCATAGTGTGGAATGGGCCTGAGTTAACAGATTACGGATCTGGCCGCTATTAAACGTCAGCTCTAAGGTTCGCTCACCGTTTAAGTTACCGTAACCAAACTGACTGATATAAGGGCTACTGTTCGCCATCGCTTTACGAATAACGTCATTTTGGCCAACCGAACTCTGTCCTGACACTTTAATCAAAACCTGCTCAAGCCCCTTTTTACGAGCATGTTGCTCTGATTGCTTATCCGTATCAGGCAAGACAACCTGCGCCTGATATAAATTAGTGACCGTTGCGGCTTTAAGCGGCAAGGCTAATAAAGCCAAAAATAAAAAAGCACAACGCAACATAGTAAACTCTTTCATAACTTAGTTAGTCTCTGATCATAATGGGATCAGGTAATGTTCAGCAAGTGTAACTGTTTCTTATTGCCATATGAACTAGAGGCTGTTTATCTTTCAACATTATTGCTGCAATGATGAAAGATAAACCGTCCCTAATGATAAACATGGATGAATTTTCATGAAAAGATGAGGTATCAAGCAATTTCAGACAAACCCGAGAAAAAGTGAGATTTAACTCACAAACTCCGCTAGGTAATCGTTTGCTTCCATGCTAGGATTGCGCGATTTTTTTTTCAGACAGGATGGAATATACAATGATGCAGGTACTGCAAGGTGCACAAATGCTATTCGTCGCATTTGGTGCGTTGGTTCTGGTTCCGTTACTTACCGGGCTGGATCCTAGTGTCGCCCTCTTTGGTGCGGGTATTGGTACTCTTCTTTTTCAAGTCATCACTAAACGTTCCGTTCCTATCTTCCTCGCTTCCTCCTTTGCATTCATTGCTCCAATTATTTACGGCGTCCAAACTTGGGGGATAGCTGGCACTATGGGCGGCCTGATGATGGCTGGCGTCGTGTATGTGCTGATGGGAGCCATCATCAAAGTACGTGGCGTTGCGATTATCCATAAAGTCCTGCCACCCGTTGTCGTTGGCCCGGTGATCATGGTCATTGGCTTAGGTTTAGCACCAGTAGCCGTAAACATGGCATTAGGAAAAACCGGCGATGGTGCGGTGCAGTTAGTAAATGACGATGCCGCCCTATGGATTTCAGCAGTATCACTACTGACAACCATTGCCTTTAGTGTCTTTGCGAAAGGTTTCCTAAAGCTAATGCCAATTATGGCCGGCGTTGTTGCAGGTTACTGCGTAGGCCTTGGTTTTGGTGTTGTGGACTTTACGCCTGTTGCGCAGGCAAGCTGGCTGGCTTTACCTAATTTCACATTCCCAGAGTTTAATATCAACGCCATCTTGTTCATGATCCCTGTCGCTATTGCCCCTGCGGTAGAGCACGTGGGCGACATACTGGCAATATCTAACGTAACGGGTAAAGACTACCTGAAGAAACCGGGTTTGCACCGCACAATGGCGGGCGATGGGATAGCAACGATTGCCGCATCAATGTTTGGTGCACCGCCTAACACCACTTATTCAGAAGTGACTGGCGCAGTTATGCTAACCAAAGCATTCAATCCAATCATCATGACATGGGCTGCAGTAGCCGCACTGGTACTGGCCTTTGTCGGCAAACTAGGGGCAATACTGCAAACTATTCCGGTCCCGGTTATGGGCGGCATCATGATCCTGCTATTTGGTTCAATTGCAACCGTTGGTCTCAATACGCTAATCAAGAATCAGGTTGATCTGCACAAAGCACGTAACCTGGTTATCGTGGCGGTAACACTGGTATTTGGTATTGGCGGGATGGCTTTCGGTATCGGCGAATTCAGCCTGCAGGGTGTGAGCCTGTGCGGTATTGTTGCCATCTTGCTGAACCTGATCCTGCCTGACGATCTGGGTGAGAATCACGTTGTTGATAATGCTCAGATGGAAAACACCACAGAGAGTTAAGACGTTGTAATTATAACAAAAAAGGCCGCAATCTTAATTGCAGCCTTTCTACCAATTCCATTAATTTTCTGACTACTCTGATAATTAATAGATTTGGGTTTACACCGAGAATAAAAAAGCCGAACTACGTTCGGCTTTTTTCTATCAAGACTTCGGTCTTACTTAGTACCGAAGATTTTGTCACCCGCATCGCCCAGACCAGGAACGATGTAGCCTTTGTCATTTAGCTTCTCATCGATAGCAGCTGTGTACAACTCAACATCTGGATGCGCTTTTTCCAGTGCTTCAATCCCTTCAGGCGCAGCAACAAGTACTAAGACTTTAAATTGCTTACAGCCTTTCTCTTTTAGCAGGTCCAGTGTTGCTATCATTGAACCGCCAGTCGCTAGCATTGGGTCAACAACCAAAGCAATACGCTCATCAATGTTTGATGCAAGCTTGTTGAAGTAAGGAACAGGCTCTAATGTTTCTTCGTCACGGTAGATACCGACCACGCTGATACGTGCACTTGGTACGTGCTCAAGCACGCCGTCCATCATACCAAGACCGGCACGAAGAATAGGTACAACCGTTACCTTTTTACCTTTGAGCTGGTCAATTTCAACTGGACCATTCCAACCTTCAATGGTAACTTTTTCTGTTTCGAAGTCTGAAGTCGCTTCATACGTCAGTAGGCTGCCTACTTCCGTTGCTAACTCACGAAAACGCTTAGTGCTGATGTCGCCTTCGCGCATAAGACCAATCTTATGTTTAACCAGTGGGTGTTTAACCTCAACGACTTTCATTTCTGACTCCTAAGCAAACAAAATTTAAAAAAATCGAACCATTATACACTAGACCATTAACCTTCTGATAGGGGAATAGGTATCGTTTGCTCAGGAAATAGCCAGCAAGATTTATTGACGCAAACGTTTCCCTTTCCGCCCTGACTGCTGTTATCATACCCTCGCTTTTTTACTTTAATACGTTGAGGGACCTCCTGTGAGCGGCAATAACTCTTCTCTTAGTTACAAAGATGCTGGTGTAGATATCGATGCAGGTAATGCATTAGTAGATCGTATTAAAGGGGTGGTAAAACGCACCCACCGTCCTGAGGTAATGGGCGGCATTGGTGGTTTCGGGGCGCTATGCTCGCTACCAACCAAATATAAAGAGCCTGTATTGGTATCAGGCACCGACGGCGTGGGCACTAAACTTCGTTTAGCGATGGATCTGAACAAGCATGACACGATCGGTATTGATCTCGTTGCAATGTGTGTCAATGACCTGATTGTTCAAGGTGGCGAACCTCTGTTCTTCCTTGACTACTACGCAACAGGCAAGCTGGAAGTTGATACGGCAGCCGCTGTTGTTGCGGGTATCGGTGAAGGTTGTATCCTGGCGGGTTGCGCGTTAATCGGCGGTGAAACAGCTGAAATGCCGGGCATGTACCATGGCGAAGATTACGACGTTGCTGGTTTCTGTGTTGGGGTTGTTGAGAAAGCTGACATCATCGACGGCTCTAAAGTGAAAGCTGGCGATGCACTCATCGCTGTTGGCTCAAGTGGCCCGCACTCAAACGGTTATTCACTCGTCCGTAAAATCATCGAAGTGTCACAAGCTGATCTTACCCAGGAGCTGGAAGGTAAATCACTCGCGGATCACCTGCTAACCCCAACTAAGATTTATGTGAAATCAACCCTGAAAATGATGGAGTCCTGTGACGTTCACGCGATTTCTCATATCACTGGCGGTGGTTTCTGGGAGAACATTCCACGTGTACTTCCAAAAGGAACTAAAGCGGTTGTTGATGGTAACAGCTGGCAGTGGCCTGCAATCTTCAACTGGCTGCAAACAGCCGGCAATGTTGAAACCTACGAAATGTACCGTACTTTCAACTGTGGTGTAGGCCTGGTGATTGCCCTACCACAAGCCCAAGCAGAACAAGCAATTGAAATTCTGAAGGCGGAAGGCGAAAACGCCTGGCTACTCGGTGAAATTGCTAACGCTGACGCCAACGAAGAGCAGGTGGAGATCAAGTAAGTCGATGAAAAACATCGTTGTCCTAATTTCTGGTAATGGTTCAAATCTTCAAGCCATCATTGATGCTTGTCAGAATGGGACCATTGAAGACGCAAAAGTCGCGGCCGTGCTATCAAACAAAGCTGATGCTTATGGTCTTGAGCGCGCTCGCCAGGCCGGAATTGAAGCGGTGCCTCTTGCCGCGAGTGACTACGCTGATCGCGAAGCTTACGATAAGGCAATGGCAGAGCAAATCGATAGCTTCGAGCCAGAACTTGTCATATTGGCCGGGTTCATGCGTATCCTCAGTGATGAGTTTGTTCGTCACTATCAGGGCAAAATGCTTAACATCCATCCTTCTTTGTTGCCGAAATACACCGGTCTTCATACCCACCAGCGCGCTTTAGATGCTGGTGATAAAGAACATGGTACCAGTGTCCACTTTGTCACCGAAGAGTTAGATGGTGGCCCGGTGATCCTGCAAGCAAAAGTGCCTATTTTTGCTGAGGATACGGTTGAAGAAGTAACAGCCAGAGTACAGCAGCAAGAGCATCGCATTTATCCTTTAGTTGCGAACTGGTTCTTGCAAGATCGTTTAGTGATGGAGAATGAAGCCGCGGTATTAGACCGTGAACCACTGCCTCCCCAAGGCTACGCAGCCGACGAATAAAAAAACGCGGCCAGCTGGCCGCGTTTTTATTTATTCGCCAAATTGTTCAGACCCGACATTAGCTATTACATCACAACGCCTTGAGCGGCAACTGTCGTCTACAGGGTCCGGTTATGCACGAGTTCACCAAAGTGGAACACGCTAAACTCCCCTTGCTGCATTTTATGCCAACGCTCATCATTGGTAAGAGGCTGAGTCGCAATCACGGTGACCACATCATTGGGTGTTGTTTCCTTATGGAAATCAATCGTGACATCTTCATCGATCAACGATGCCTGCCCAAATGGGGCGCGGCGGGTGATCCAATGCAAGTTGTTGGTACAGTAAGTCACAACACAGCTACCGTTGCTTAGCAGCATGTTATACACACCAAGCTGGCGCAAGCGATCGCAACACTGTGCGATATAGTCATACACCGGCGCTAAGTCATCGGGCAGATCTGGAAATTTTGCTTCTAACTGGTTTAGCAACCAACAAAAAGCAATTTCACTATCGGTATCCCCAACGGGTTTAAAGCGTCCGGTATCAAGCGCGTCATAGCCTGTCAGCTGACCATTATGGGCAAAAGTCCAGTAATGCCCCCATAGCTCCCGGGTAAAAGGATGGGTATTTTCTAAACTGACCCCTCCCCGATTAGCCTGCCGGATATGGCTGACCACTGCGCAGCTTTTGATCGGGTATTCCTGTACTAACTCGGCAATACGAGACTTATAGCTCGGATTAGGGTCTTTAAATGTTCTGAACCCTTTACCTTCATAGAAGACGATCCCCCAACCATCACGATGAGGGCCCGTTTTTCCGCCTCGCTGCATCAGGCCAGTAAAACTAAAACAGATATCTGTTGGCACATTTGCGCTCATGCCAAGCAATTCACACATATTCCTTATGCCCTATATATTTAAGCCGAAGTATAAACATAAGTAACTATCCCATTCGCAGCCATTTCGTGCAAGAACAAGGAAAAAGCGCGGAGTTTATAAGTATAAATGAGCACTTTTGACGCTGTAATTGTGCGAAATGGCAATGAAATGGAGAGTTACGCAGCCATTTCCTTTTCCACCAGCATGATCAAAATATGAATAATTTTAATATGCACTTCCTGAATACGATCGGCAAAACCAAAGTGCGGAACGCGAATTTCCACATCGGCCAAACCCGCCATCTTGCCACCGTCTTTCCCCGTCAGCGCAATCACCTTCATGCCTTTTGCATGGGCGGCTTCAATCGCTTTAAGAATATTGCCAGAGTTACCTGAGGTCGACAAACCAAACAGCACATCACCCTGAGCGCCAACAGCTTCAAGATAACGAGAGAACACGTAATCATAGCCAAAGTCATTACTGACACATGACAAATGACTTGGATCCGAAATCGCAATACCCGGATAACCAGGACGATCCTCTCGGTAACGGCCAGTCAGTTCTTCTGCAAAATGCATCGCATCACAATGAGAACCACCGTTTCCGCATGATAATACTTTACCACCCTGCTTAAATGAATCAGCCAGCAACTTTGCTGCCGCTTCAATATCAGCAATATTTTTATCGTCGCTCAAAAAGCGGTTTAACACTTCGGCAGCTTCGCTTAACTCTGCACGAATCATATCTTGATACATAGGCTTATCTCTGATTATTCATTAAATAGATTTTTCAGGGCACATTCTGCACACCTGAATTGCTATACGCCTGTATCTGCAGTGTACAAAGAAACGGTCGAGGGTGTCGACTCCTGAAAGGACACATTGTGATGGTTTATTGCCAAATGCTCACGTAATGACGGAGCAGAAGCATAAAGAGTAATATTGTCTGCCGCCAAAACGCCCGCATTCACCAGCTTAGTCTTAACATGCGGGGCCACTCCCAATAAGTACACCGGATAATGACGAATACGATCTAATGCATTTTCAAATGCATGAATCGCCGTAATATCAATGGTAGAAACATCCGTGAAATCCAATACAACGGCACGAGTATCAATCGATGAACGATCAATCACTGAAAATGCTTTTTCACTCGCTGCAAAAAAGAGCGGACCGTTAATATCGTAAACAACCACATCAGAACCAAGATCAAGATGTTCATGCTGATCACCTACCACGGTAACGGTGGTCAGGCTGGCAATACGCTGGATAAACAACACCCCGGCTAACAACAACCCCACCACCACAGCAATCACCATGTCGAACACGACGGTCAGTGTAAAACAGGTTAACAGTACTGCGACATCACGACGCGGCGCCACTTTCAGGGTATGCACAAAGTGCGGGGCTTCTGACATATTCCAGGCGACCATGATCAACAGGCCAGCTAACGCACTCATTGGCACATAAGACAACATTGGCGCCAGAGCAATCATTGCAGCCAGCACGAAAAGGGCGTGAATGATCGCTGAAACCGGAGAGAAGGCGCCTGAACGGATATTGGTTGCGGTACGGGCAATAGCAGCCGTTGCCGGAATACCGCCGAAAAATGGCACCACGATATTCGCCAAACCCTGGCCAACGAGCTCTGCATTGGGATTGTGCTTCTTGCCCGTCATACCATCAGCAACAACGGCACAGAGCAACGACTCAATGCAGCCTAACATCGCAATAGTAAAAGCGGCAGGCAGCAACTCGACGACCAGCGACCAATTCACACTGTCGTTGTGCCAGAGCAGATTAAATTGAGGCAAGACCTGAGGGATCCCCTGACCAATCAAATCTCCGATCTGATAATGGAATTTTTCACCCAGTAATCCAACGTGAGAGGAGCCGAAATGATTCATCAGCAAAGCCAGCAATGTACCGCTCACCAGGGCAACAACATGTGGCGGAATGCGGGTCTTTAATTTACTCCAGCCAATAAAAACGGTGATGGTAATTAGGCCAACAGTCGTATCGGCAAAATTCACGCTTGGTAATGCGCTGGCATAAGCCATCACTTTTTCCGGGAAATGAATAGGATTTCCTGCCACCGATAATCCCAGCAGATCTTTTAATTGCAGAAAGGCAATAACCAGACCAATACCGGCAGTAAAACCCGTTGTCACCGGGTAAGGGACATAAGCCACCAGCTGACCAAGGCGCAAAATGCCCATCAAAACCAGGATCACTCCCGACATTAATGTCGCCAGCATTAAACCGCTCAGGCCATATTGCTGGGTGATAGGTAGCAAGATCACCACAAATGCCGCCGTTGGACCTGTGATGTTAAATCGAGAGCCGCCGAATAATGCCGCCAGAAAACCCGCTACGATAACGGTATACAAGCCATGTTGTGGCGGCACACCAACGGCAATAGCCAAAGCCATGCCAAGAGGAATAGCAACAATCCCGACCGTCACACCCGCAACGATATCAGAACGAAATTTAGAGAAGGAATAACCATCCTTCCACGCTTGTGATAAAGCATGAAATAGCAACACGACAAACCCCTGCACTTTTACGTACACAAGAAAAAACAGGAATAGCTGTCAACCCGAAAGAGGGATCCGGCGGGCATGTGTCAGTCGGAGATCGGGAAAGGCAACAGATGACAGAATGTTGCTCACCACTGCCAGACGGAAGTCGATAGCCGTGATATTAACGTGAACAACATCGCAATATGCTCCTATATTAATAGGCTGGATTATTTTCGCAAGCACAAAAATGCAACTCACTGATTTTGATCAACCCCAATTATATCAATGAATAAGAAGTCACCACTATGTAACCGGACTATTTCCAAATAGAAAAATATTTTACATTTCATTAAAAAAGGACTTACACTGGTAACAAGTGGTAAGACCTCTTACCTTGCATAGAATGTGCCCGATAATAAAAAATCAACGCTCCACCAATAAGGAGAATCACCATGGTAACACTCATGTACCTACTAGGATTCATAGGTATAACAGGCATACTCGCCTACCATAGAACAAGTCTGAAAACCTTTACTCTGGCCCTGGCTGCGGTACTGGCAATCGGCTCTGTACTTGATGTGATTGGTCAATATAGCTGGCTGGTGTTCCTCATCATTGCGGTACCAATCAATATATTCTCCCTGCGCAAAAGTTTCCTCAGCCAGCCCGCTTTAAAACTGTTTAAAGGCGTCATGCCTGAAATGTCCCGCACCGAAAAAGAGGCCATTGATGCGGGTACTGTCTGGTGGGAAGCGGATCTGTTCCGTGGAAATCCTGATTGGAACAAACTACATGACATCCCGGCGCCGCGTCTAAGCGCAGAAGAAAAAGCCTTTCTGGAAGGGCCTGCTACCGAAGTCTGCCGCATGGTTAACGACTTCCAGGTAACCCATGAACTGGCCGATCTACCTCCTGAAGTCTGGCAATATCTGAAAGACCATAAATTCTTCGCGATGATCATCAAGAAAAAATACGGTGGGCTGGAGTTTTCTGCTTATGCGCAATCCCTTGTGTTACAAAAACTGACTGGAGTTTCTGCCGTGCTGTCATCGACAGTCGGTGTACCGAACTCATTAGGCCCCGGCGAGCTGCTGCAGCACTATGGCACCCAAAGTCAAAAAGATCATTACCTGCCTCGCCTGGCGGAAGGAAAAGAGATCCCATGTTTTGCCCTGACCAGCCCTGAAGCGGGTTCTGACGCCGGCTCGATTTCTGATTTCGGTATCGTGAAAAAAGGGATCTGGCAAGGCGAGGAAGTGCTGGGCATGGAGCTGACCTGGAATAAACGTTACATCACCTTAGCGCCTGTAGCGACAGTATTGGGTCTGGCATTTAAGCTCTTTGACCCTGACCATCTACTTAGCGATGAAGAAGAGCCCGGCATTACTTGTGCCTTGATCCCAACCGAAATCCAAGGCGTTGAAATCGGCCGACGCCACTTCCCTCTGAATGTTCCTTTCCAGAATGGTCCAACTCTGGGTAACAAAGTCTTTGTGCCGATTGATTTCATCATTGGTGGCCAAGAAATGGCGGGACAGGGCTGGCGTATGCTGGTTGAATGCCTGTCTGTCGGCCGCGGTATTACCTTACCGTCAAACTCTACCGGGGGAATTAAAACAGCCGCAATGGCAACCGGTGCCTATGCCCGTATTCGCCGCCAGTTCAAATTGCCGATAGGTAAAATGGAAGGGATTGAAGAGCCGCTTGCACGTCTGACCGGTAATGCTTATGTCCTGGATGCTGCTAGCAATCTCACTGTCGCGGGCATCGATTTAGGTGAAAAACCATCGGTGATCTCAGCCATTGTCAAATATCACTGTACTCACCGCAGTCAACGCAGTGTTATCGATGCAATGGATATCGTCGGTGGTAAAGGGATCTGTATGGGGCCAAGTAATTTCCTGGCTCGTGGTTATCAAGGGGCGCCCATTGCCGTTACCGTTGAAGGCGCTAATATCCTTACTCGCTCATTGATCATCTTTGGCCAGGGTGCTATCCGTTGCCATCCATATGTATTGGACGAAATGAATGCAGCCTACAATGACAATCAGGAGCAGGCGTTAACTGATTTTGATAAAGCCATGTTCGGTCATGTCGGCTTTGTGATAAGCAACATGGTTCGTTCTTTCTGGCTAGGCTTAACGGATGGTCGTGGCTCTGTAGCACCACGAAAAGATCCAACAGTCCGTTACTATCAGCAAATGAATCGCTACAGTGCTAACCTCGCCTTACTGGCCGATATTTCAATGGCTGTATTGGGTGGTTCACTGAAACGAAAAGAACGTCTGTCTGCTCGCTTGGGAGATGTGTTAAGTCAGCTTTATCTGTCCTCAGCGACGCTAAAACGTTTTGCTGATGACGGCTGTAAACAAGAAGATCTGCCACTTGTTCATTGGGGACTGCAGGATTCCTTGTATCAGACCGAAGAAGCACTGGATCAATTCCTGGCTAACTTCCCGAATCGCTTTATTGCAGGTATGCTGCGTGCCATTATTTTCCCGCTGGGTCAGGGTCGAGTAAAACCAAGTGACAAGCTTGATCATAAAGTGGCTCGTATTATCCAGACCCCTTGTGATACACGTAGCCGAATTGGTCAAGGTCAGTTCCTGGAAGCGACGGAAAATAATCCAGTCGGTATGATTGAGCTGGCATTGATAGATATTCTGACTGCTGAACCCATCTATGATCGTGTCTGCCAGGCCGCAGGCAAAAAGCTACCGTTCATGCAGCTTGATAAGGTTGCGGCGACCGGTTTAGAGCTTAACGCCATCAATGAGGAAGAAGCTGATCTGTTACGTAAAGCGGAAGAAGGTCGTTTACGTACAATCAATGTCGATGACTTCGCCTCGGAAGAGCTTGCTGCCAAACCTTACCAGTCTATCGAAGACGATATCGGTAATGCCGCCTAGCCCTAATCGACGTAAAACAAAAGGGAAGCATCTTGCTTCCCTTTTTTGTTTGATTTTTATGAGATTAACTTGGGATCACTAATAATTCTTCAGCTAGCGCTTTTTTAACCTGACGCTTACGCCAGAGAAAAACCCCGATTACAACCAGCAATATAACGGCTAAATTACTTCCCAGCACAATCTTCATGGCTTTAGATCGAGCCGCTTTCTGCTCTTCATCCTTACGCCTTTGCTCTTCAGCTTGTGCTTTTGCTTCTTGCTGAGAACGGAAAACCTCCAGGTTCTTATCAAGCTGTAATTCAGCCACCACCGCAAAGTTGTTTTTCGGTAATTTAAAAATCAACTCTCGCTCACTCAGGGTATCAGTCGCATATAACCAACCTGACCAGCTATAACGTCCCGGTATTTTCCCATGCGGGATAGGAACTCGCAAACCATCTTCATCAACCTGCGCATGCCCCTGACTGATCGTAACGTGTCCTTCCGGATCTTTTTGCTCAATATGAGCGGCAAACGATCCAGGCACTAACGTCCCTTCTTCAGCCGTTACGGCTACCTCGTGAGATTCGTTGCGGTCTCGTCCCTGGATAAAACTAACCGTCAGTGGTGGCGGGTAAACTAATACTTCTTGCTCGACCGTACGCAGGAAGATCCCGTTACTGGATGTTATCTTTACCCTGTATTTGCCGGGAAGGGTCTCGACCGGCAAAGCGACAGTAAAAATGCCATCTCCAGGTTCTTCATCAAGCCCTAAGCCATCATCGGCAAATTCACCGAGCTTAATCGGGCCGGGCAATGCATCCTTCGGCAATAATTCTACATTTTCAACGTATTCGTAAAAAACCACAGTGAGCTTAATGCGATCTAGAAAATCTCTTAACGTCAGCAAGTTGCCATCTTGCTTCAGCCGAGCGGTAAATTTAAGGGTTTCTGACTGATATAATCTGGAAGGCAAATCATCGATTTCTAGTTTCAAATTCGATAATATTTTCACCTGGTTGTTCGGTGTTATCTTGCCAACAGCTTGCCAGGGACCCGGCATTGGATTTTCAATGGAAATAATGTCCATCTCTGGCTCTTCATACCATGAGACATTCTCCGGATGACGCCAGGGGTAATATTTCGTGCCATCAGGACGCACAAGTACCACAGCGCTACTCTGCTTTTCTCTTTGCACCATAAATGAGACCTGATCCACCGTAGGATCAACACGAAAACGGTTATCCAGCCACGACATTGCTGTACTCTCTTTTGCCCAAGAGAGTACAGGTAATAACATCACCAGTAGTAATAACCGTTGCAGCATAGATCTCCTACTGACGCCACAGGACGTCACCTTTTTTGCTAATAATATCTAAACGCGATTCATGCGCTTGTATTTCATCGGCAGAGGCATGGATGATCTTTAATGATTTCCGTCCTGAAGCAAGACGTTTGATCCCACTTTCTGCACCAGCGTCACTCTCTCCACTTCCGGCATTAAGTGCCAAAGACGTTTGTCCACCCGTCATCAACAGGTAAACATCGGCCAGGATCTCGGCATCGAGTAAAGCGCCGTGGAGTGTACGGTGCGAGTTATCGATACCATAACGAGAGCAAAGCACATCGAGGTTGTTACGTTTACCCGGGAAGATTTTCTTCGCCATGGCCAGGGTATCGGTAACTTTACAGAAATCCTCTGTTTTACCTATTGAACGGTTAAGCTTTCGAAACTCATAGTCCATAAAGCCCACATCGAAGGGCGCGTTATGGGCGACTAACTCTGCACCACGAATAAATTCCAGAAATTCATCATGGACTTCCTTATAAACGGGTTTATCTTGCAGAAACTCATCGGTAATACCATGGACACCAACCGCTTCATCTTCAATGGTGCGATCAGGTTTGATATAAACGTGGAAGGTATTTCCCGTCAATTTACGATTGATAATTTCAACCGCGCCAATTTCAATAATACGATGGCCTTCATAGTGAGGGCCGGTCATATTCATACCCGTGGTTTCGGTATCGAGTACAATAATTCGTTCGTTAGTAGCTTTCATAGTAGCGATCATGTCAGACTCAAGTTTTCCCTAAAACGAATACTACCAAATATGACGAAGCAGGTAGAGATTTTCACCGATGGTTCTTGCTTAGGTAACCCGGGGCCCGGGGGATACGGTACTGTTTTACGTTACAAGCAACATGAAAAAGAGCTTAACGAAGGCTTTTTCATGACAACAAATAACAGAATGGAATTACTGGCGGCCATTGTTGGTCTATCCAGTTTAAAAGAGGCATGTAACGTTGACCTGACCACTGACAGTCAATACGTCCGTCAGGGGATCACTCAATGGATCCATAACTGGAAAAAACGCAATTGGCAAACAGCGGGTAAGCAACCGGTAAAAAATGCCGATCTCTGGCAGCGCCTGGATAAAGAAACTCAGCGTCATATCGAAGTTAACTGGCATTGGGTAAAAGGTCACGCTGGCCATACCGAGAATGAACGCTGCGACGAACTGGCGCGTAGCGCGGCAGAATCACCGACCAAGGACGATGTCGGTTATCAAGCCTGAACAACAGTTAGGTTAGTCAGATGACATCTGGCTAACTTTTCACTTTTTGACTGGCCTTGGTATGGCAATTAACCCCCATCGGCGCTAACTGACGGCGTAATTTCCAGCTGGGTTTAATTGGCTTTAACGGAAACGTACGCTTGCGGGCGACAATAAAATACATACTCCCAACAACTGAAAGTGGATCCGCAACCATATTTTCGGCCCAGGCCGCACATGCCCGGTGTTTCGTTGCCGGCAAAACCGCAAAGTCATCCTGATAAACCACTTCATAATTCAACACCCCTAGCCAGTCTTTTATCCGCATCGGCATAAACATCCGTCCGGACCAGGGATACTTTTTACGGTTCCATGGCAACAATCCCTTTAGGCCAAGAAGGCTTACCGGGTTAAAACCACTGATCAGCATATAGCCGTCATCAACCGTCACTCGGTCTACTTCACGTAGTAAACGGTGGGGATCGGGACAATAATCAAGTTGATGAGCAATGAGACAAGCATCAAATGATTTTTCGATAAAAGGCAGCTCAAAAGGCTCGGCAATCAAGTTATGCAGAGGATTGTACTTATCAATACATATCTGATGCTGGATGTTACAATGGCCGCTCGCTAACTCACAGCTTAAACCACCCAGTTTCAACATATGATAGCCAAACAGCTTCGGACACCATTCATCGAGCTGTGCCTGAAGTAATTCAGCCGCCCATTCACCATTTGTTATTTGTGACCAGGTGTTAGGCGCTTCAATATGTTTTAATGTGCGTGCTGGCTTCATACGTTATTGCTCAACACCTTCAAAGGCTGGAGACGAAATACATGCTAACTGTTCAAAGCATACCCGCATTTAATGACAATTACATCTGGCTGATTCACAGTCCGGATAATCATTGTGTCGTTGTCGATCCTGGTGATGCAACTCCGGTTATCAAGGCATTAGAAGAGCAACAACTCACCCTTGAGGCAATATTAATCACTCACCATCATCATGATCATATTGGTGGTATTAGCGAACTAAAACGCCGCTATCCGCAAATCAATATTGTCGGCCCGGCAGCTGAGCCTGTCCCCGGTATTTCCCAATCGGTTGAAGATGGCGATCAGGTCGAGTTATTTGGCGAGCGTTTTATGGTCCTTGGCGTTCCGGGCCACACGTTAGGACATATTGCTTACGTAGGCGATGGTAAACTCTTCTGTGGCGATACTCTCTTTTCAGCAGGTTGTGGACGCCTTTTTGAAGGCACTCCGGCTCAGATGTTCAGCTCACTGCAGAAAATTGCCTCGCTACCGGATGAAACCGAAGTTTACTGTGCCCACGAGTATACGACCAGTAACTTATCTTTCGCGTTAGTTGCAGAACAAGACAACCCTCACCTGCAGCGTTACAGAGAAGAGGTCAGTCGCTCGCGAGCACAAGGTATTAGCACCATTCCATCAACGCTGGGGCAAGAAAAATTGGTCAATCCGTTTTTGCGCTGCGATCAGCCAAGTATCAAAAAATCCGTTGCAGATAAAGCATTTGACGATAGTGATCTGGAGACATTTGCCGCACTGAGAAGATGGAAGGACAAATTTTGACCCAGGTCACTTGTAACCAAGGTGGTTGGACAAGTATTATCATCAACCATTTTGGCTATAGGCAGGTGTCATGAAGTCACGAATTTTATTAGCGAGTGCGCTATTACTGGCTGGTTGCCAAATAACGAATACAGTAGAAGAGCAAGCAAGTACCAATAAAAATGAAAAGCCAACTCAAACCCAGGTAACAGAAAAACCTGTTCAGATAGTTGCTGCTAAGCCTATTGTAAAAGAAGAAAAAATACCGACGCCTCAGGAACAAGATGATGTTTGGCAGCGGATCAGTATGCAAATCACGACTGAGATCCCAAACAACAAGCAGGTTCAGTATTATCGTAACTGGTACTTGAAGTATCCTGCGCATCTGAAAACTGTCTCTAAGCGTGCCGAACCCTTTCTTTATTACATCACTGAAGAAATTGAAAAGCGTGGACTGCCTCTAGAGCTCGCTTTACTGCCTATTGTTGAAAGCTCTTTTGATCAATTTGCCTACTCGCATGGCCGAGCTGCTGGTTTATGGCAAATTACGCCACCAACAGGCCGCAGCTTTGGTCTTGAGCAAAACTGGTGGTATGACGGTCGCCGTGATGTGGTGGAGTCAACTCGCGCCGCGCTGGATTTATTGGAATACCTGAATCGTAAATTCGACGGAAACTGGCAGCATGCGTTAGCCGCGTATAATACCGGCGAAGGGCGGGTATTCAGAGCCATTCGGAAAAATAAAGCGGCGGGTAAACCTACCGATTTCTGGTCACTGGACTTACCGAAAGAAACCAGCGGTTATGTACCCAAACTGTATGCCGTAGCTGATGTCATCAGAAATCATAAAACATACGGTATAGAGATCCCGGCCATTACCAATAAACCGGCAGTCAAACTTGTTGAACCCGGTATCCAGATGGATTTGGCTATGGCAGCACAATATGCCAATTTGAAGCTATCGGAACTGCAAAGCCTGAATCCGGCCTATAACCAGTGGGCTACCGCACCGGATGGTCCGAGCCATTTACTCCTGCCGACCAACAAAGTGGATGCCTTCAATACTCAGCTGGCTAAAAATGGCCATCAGGGAATGAATGTGGTCCGTTATCAGGTGAAACCCGGTGATAGTTTAAGCGTACTGGCGACCAAACATAAAACGACAGTGAAGCAAATCCAGCGTGCCAACAAAATAACCGGAACCAGTATTCGGGCTGGTAAGCACATCCTGATCCCGGTCGCGATGAAAGACGGTGACGGATTCCCATCAGCAGGAAAGGCACAGCAAGTTCGCACCCAGAAGAGCCACGGCAGTGGCTACCGAACCGTTTATCAGGTCAAGTCAGGCGACAGCCTATGGACCATCGCTCGCAGTCAGAAAGTGACTATCGACCAGCTAACAAAGTGGAATGGCATCTCTAAAAACCAATCTCTTCGTATCGGTCAGAAACTGAATATCTGGAAAACCAATAGTAATGGCGGCGTAATTCGCACGGTATATTATGAAATTCGCCAGGGTGATAACCTCAGTAAAATTGCTCAGCGTTATAAAGTAAAAGTTTCTGATGTTGTAAAATGGAATAAAATCAGTTCCAGCAAGTATTTAAAACCTGGACAAAAGCTGAAATTGTACATTGATGTAACCAAGGTAAGTGTATGACACCGTCAAAAAACCCATTAATCGCTTTATGGGATCTGTTCCGATCACCCATTGACTGCTTTGCTGCAGTACACGAACGCCCTAAGTGGGCGATTCTTCCTTATTTAGTCATTCTCTTAGGCTCTTTTATCCTTTGGGGAACATACTTTGATCACGTCAATATGGCATGGCTGCAGCAGGAACTGACTGTTCAATTATCTAATGTTGAACAAGACGTTCAGGAAGCCTGGCTAACTAAAGAAGTTTTACTCGCGGGTGAAGTATTCAGTGACATTTTAGGCCGAACAGCTTGTATTTTTGTTCTAGCCCTTTGGTTAAATCTAGCAACCAAAGGAAACAGCTATCAACACGGCTTCGGTAAATGGCTTGCAGCATCATGCTTTATTATGCTGCCTGCAATCATCGGTGATATTGCGAGTTATACTAATATCATGTTTAACCCAAGTGACATTTTGCCTAATGCCGCCGATCTGAATAGTTTGAACGGATTATTAAAACTGCCACTCAACCACCCATGGTCACCGTTTGCCACCACGGTACCGCTATTGGCACCTTGGTATATAGCCCTGACCTATGCGGCAGTAGGGGCCTGGACTGACTTTGACCGTGCTAAGGCGATTATCGTTGCCATCCTGCCCTGGATACTCACTTTAATTGTCTGGCCGGTAATGATTATTACAGCCTGAATGTCGCAATAATCGGGTTATGATCAGAGGCTTCCGTTTTGGGTGCCTCTGCTTCCATTAACCTCAAACCTCTGTAATACAGATGATCAAGCGGCTTGCCCAGTACCGTAATCCGCTGATCTATACTCAGCACTACGGCTTTCAGCCGCAAACCTTCAGCAAAATCTCTGACGACATCTATCCGCTCTTGCCTCCAGCTATTAAAATCACCCGCTAAGATCACTGGCCCTTGATGTTTACTGAGTACCTCAGCCAGCCGGTCCATTTGTGCCTTATACTCTTCCAGTCCTAACGTGAAATTCACACCGTGCAAGTTAACGACAGCCAGTGTCTGGCCATTAGAAAGAGAAAAGCGCGCTAGCAGGGCTGATTTAGGTAACCTCAGCCAGGGCTCCATAGCAAGATAAGCACACGTTTCAATGGCTTCGACAGACGACAGATTCATAACACCGGCAGACGTATTTAAGAATTTAAAGGCATTTACCATTGCCACTTGCCACTGTGATGTATCTAAATAGTTCTTTAATGACGTATTTAAACTCGCTTCTTGCAATAAGACCAGTTCACTATCAGCCGTAAACAATTCCATCGCCTGGAGCCAATTTTCTCGTTGCTGTTTATAGATATTCCAAACAGAAACAGTCAACACACCATCTTGATCTAAAGGCTGGTCGGAGGCACCATCAATACAATGATAGGAATAATTGGGTTTCGCGATCTCTGCCGTTACTTCCGGGGCCTTGGCAACATCAAATGACCAGGAAATAAACCCTAATCCAATGCTTGTTACAAGGATGCAAACACCAACAAAAACCTTAAGCCCACGCTTCATTTCGATTATTTCCGACAGTTATAAGTATAAACACACTGATATCTGAAATCATACCACTGTCGTGATAGAAGGGCAGGATATGTTGGGAAAGGAATAAACGAAAAAAGCCTCAGCATGTCTGCTGAGGCTTTCTAAAGTGGCAGGGGGGGAGAGATTCGAACGCCCAACACGCGCTGTTTTTGGTATGAGGGGGATCCGCTGCTCTGCCTATTGGAATCACACAACGAAAAAAGCCCCAGCATTTCTGCTGAGGCTTTCTAAAGTGGCAGGGGTGGAGAGATTCGAACTTCCAACACGCGCTGTTTTGGTATTAGGGGGATCCGCTGCTCTGCCAATTGGAGCTACACAACGAAAAAAGCCTCAGCATTTCTGCTAAGGCTTTCTAAAGTGGCAGGGGTGGAGAGATTCGAACTCCCGACACGCGCTGTTTTGGTATGAGGGGGATCCGCTGCTCTGCCAATTGGAATACACAACGAAAAAAGCCCCAGCATTTCTGCTGAGGCTTTCTAAAGTGGCAGGGGGGGAGAGATTCGAACTCCCACACGCGCTGTTTTGGTATGAGGGGGATCCGCTGCTCTGCCAATTGGAATACACAACGAAAAAAGCCCCAGCATGTCTGCTGAGGCTTTCTAAAGTGGCAGGGGGGGAGAGATTCTAACGCCCGACACGCGCTGTTTTGGTATGAGGGGGATCCGCTGCTCTGCCAATTGGAATACACAACGAAAAAAGCCCCAGCATTTCTGCTGAGGCTTTCTAAAGTGGCAGGGGTGGAGAGATTCGAACTCCCACACGCGCTGTTTTGGTATTAGGGGAATCCGCTGCTCTGCCAATTGAAGCGATACAACGAAAAAAGCCCCTGCATTTCTGCTGAGGCTTTCTAAAGTGGCAGGGGTGGAGAGATTCGAACTCCCAACACGCGGATTTGGAATCCGCTGCTCTGCCAATTGGAGCTACACCCCTATCGTATGAGTTTAAAGAGCGATACGACTCTAAATAAGTGGCGGAGTGGACGGGACTCGAACCCGCGACCCCCGGCGTGACAGGCCGGTATTCTAACCAACTGAACTACCACTCCGACGAACATGGATGTTCTAATATCGCAAAGCCATGGATGGCTAGGAGCGATAACACCGCATGCAACTTTCACAGTTCAACATGAAAGTCTAAATTTGGCGCCTGGCGATGACCTACTCTCACATGGGGAGACCCCACACTACCATCGGCGCTACTGCGTTTCACTTCTGAGTTCGGCATGGGATCAGGTGGGGCCACAGCGCTATGGTCGCCAGACAAATTCTGTTTATTCCCGGCAATAGCCGAAAATAGCAATCTTGGAAAGTTAACTAGTTTTTCAAATCGTTCTCAAACACCATTCAAGTGCTTATGGAGTCCGTGACCTACAAGGATGTAGGATATACTGATAATCGTCTGGAACGATTTCAGTACAAAACCCCTTGGGTGTTGTATGGTTAAGCCTCACGGGCAATTAGTACAGGTTAGCTCAATGCCTCGCAGCACTTACACACCCTGCCTATCTACGTCGTAGTCTTCAACAACCCTTTAGGATACTTAAAGTATCAGGGATGACTCATCTCAGGGCTCGCTTCCCGCTTAGATGCTTTCAGCGGTTATCGATTCCGAACTTAGCTACCGGGCAATGCTACTGGCGTAACAACCC
>NZ_JAKJSP010000054.1:0-48967 GCF_050337085.1 Photobacterium sagamiensis
CCACTCTAGGAGTGACACAAAGTTCAGCGCCGATCTCTTTAGGCGTAAGCATACGAGCTAATAATAATATTCCTGCGGCTCGAGTGCGGATATCTCGGTGTATATGGTTCAACGACAGTTGCTGTAGGGTATGACGTTCAAACTCAGTTAGCTGTACAGTACATTGCATCGTGCGGTTCAATCGGCGTGTGTCAGGTGATAATAAAAGTGTAGCTTAATGAATTTGGTTTTCCTTAGGCACTTAGTGCATATTGATAAAGAGAAAGCACAAGCGTTAACAGATCAGGATGTCATTGATCGCTGGTGTACCCTTCATAACAAACCGGTACTGATCCAGCAGTTGCTGACTGTTGATACCAAAAGCGACGCCGAAATCAACGCCTGCAAAACCATCATCGACGAGTGGCGTTCTCGACTCGCCAACCTCAGCTGGTTTATGCGTGAGCTCAATTTAGATATCGCCACACAGGCGAATAAAGAAGATAAATGTACCGGTCATTTCTGGGAGGGCCGCTTTAAGTGCCAAGCATTGCTGGATGAACAAGCTCTGGCTGCCGCAATGGTCTATGTCGATTTAAACCCCATCCGTGCTGGCATTGCCAAAACACCAGAAAAGTCTGACTATACGTCGATAAAAGCAAGACTTCAGGCGCTGAAAGATGAGAAGCTAACCGCACCTTCACTTTGCCCTTTCATTGGCAATCCAACCAACTCCATCATCAAAGGGATCCCAATGCGATTGATGGATTACATAGAACTTGTTGACTGGACGGGGCGACAACTGCGCGAAAATAAAACCGGCTATATTGAATCCACCATACCGCCTATTCTTCATCGCTTAAGTATCGAACAGCAAGATTGGATAAAAGCCTGCACACAGCTTGAACGCCAACGTGCGTTGCTCATTGGCTCATCGCAATCTATTCAAATTGCAACGGTGAATTTCAACCGTTCTCGGGTTCAGGGTTACAGGCTCACCACGTAATTCGCTTTAGAAAATCAAAGATTCTACCCCTTCATTCTGCTTCAAGAAGGATACCCTCTGCCTCTAACAGCGAAACAGCCACTAAATAACATCATATTAAGACTATTAAGACTATTACAGGCTAGAAAAGCAACAGAGCTGCTCCAAGTGTATTTGGCTAACTTAATAATGTAAGTCTTTGTTAGCTCCTGTTAAATGTGCCTGTCCTATTTCTCATTCATTTTGGCTTGTATAGCAAGCAAGGCTGCTCCTCGTTCACCTCCTAACCATTTCAGAATACTCTCATAACGTTCACGTTTAGTTGGCAAGCAATGGCAGAACTGAGCTTAACTATTCCACTTAGATCCATGCTTGTAACGTAACTGTACATATACACATTATTGCAACAAAACAAAGACCCTAGTACTTTAGTGGTAATTCATACCAAGGAGAAGAAGTATGCCCTCACAACTGTACGCTAAGTGTCCTTGTTGCAAAAGAGTAGTCGACGGTGATCTTAACGCGATAGAAGAAATCTTCGGGTTCCGTAACATGCAGAATGGTAAAAAAATCCCCCAGTCATACTGCCGTTATTGCAGGGGAAAGAAATGTGAGGCTGGTAATCCAAAATGCTAGTAATCAAAAGGCGACTCCCGTCGCCTTTCCCTCCCTACGCCACCTCCAACGCCACTTCTTCTTCCCTAACCACCCTACTCTGCAACGCCAATACCGCCGCACCTCTTTGCCCTGTTAACCAGCAAACTAACTTGCTCAACACTGGCTGATAACGTTTAAATCGCGAATAGGTGATCGGCAGTGTTTGGCAGAACAGCGCAAAACGGGTTTCGGTGGTCCATAGTATTCGGCCGTCGTCACAGCATTGGCACTTGCGGCTGTGGCGTTGCTTATCAATTACTTCTCCAGAGCCATTACACTCGGGGCAAATCCGGCCTTGCTGTTGGGTTGCTTCCGTCATTGCCGTTATGCATAACGCTTCGAGAGCTTTTATAGGATAAACACCTCGCCAGTCGGCCATCGCTTTGTGAGCTTCAACCAATGTGGCTTTATAGAGTTGTTGTGCTGCTGACTTATCAGACAGACATTCCACAAATAACACCAAGAACCCAACTGGCGATTTATGCCAGGTAATCCCCACCACAGCCAACTGTTCATCTAAGCTGAGTAGCCCTTTGCCGCCTTGAGACGGTTCGTAGTTGATTCCCTTGATATTGAACTTAGCCAACAAACGTTCAATCTTCATGCTGCTTCCTCCACTTTCATTAACGCTGAGCCGCAGCCGCGTTTGAATGGAATTCGTTGTGTGATTTTGACTTTATGCGGTGTGAACAGAACAAACACCGAACCAAAGTTAACGCCTGTTTTCTTGGTAACACCGTCCGGCATATAGAAGTTATAACGACCGTCAGGGGTATAAACTGCTGTGGCTTTGTCTTCTACCAAATCTAGCCACCACCCCGTTAACGGCTCGTAAGGCAACAGCATCAATCCTGATTTGCCTGATTGGGCTTCACTGTAAGCCTTAGTGAGAAACTCACGCTTAAGATCAAACGGTGGATTGCAGTACCAGTCGTTCTCCCAATCACACGAAAGCCCATCAAAGCCAATGATTTTGTTGTTTGGGTTGAACTGAAAAGTCTCATGTCCATGTAAGCCATAGTTCGATAAACGACTACGAGAGAACCATTCCGGTGATATGTAAAATCGTTCACACTTAGCGGTTTCTGGCTCTGCGCATACATCTAACTGAAATGGCTTTCCATACAGGCTTACCGCATCGCAGAAGCATTGCCTCTGCGTACCCCAGCGGTTTTTATCATCTTGGTGAGAGGTGGTTTTAACTAAAATCGCCATGTAAGCACCTCTGAATTTTTCATACTCATTGCAATGTTATCCTTAGGCCGCTGACGCATTTGAGCGGTAGCTCGGCCAGTTAAACTCAACCCAGTGCGCTTGATTTGTTTTAAGCCGGTCTATAACTCGTTCGCCGAGTTGCTTAACAAGTTCGCTGTAGTTGAGGTTAGTTAAAATCCCTGTTGGTAAACCGTCGGCAGAACGATTATCAACGATGGTGTTAATGGTTAGCGCCTCGTTGTCGTTGCCGCGCTGTACCCCGATTTCATCGAAGATCAGCAAATCGACACTCGATAAACGTTCAATCAGCTCGCGTTTCGAGATTGGAGAGTTATCACGGTAGGTATCTCGCATACTGATCATCAGCTCGTTCACCGTCACCAGAACAACAGACTGCCCTTTCGCCGTGATTTCGTTGGCGATGGCCGAGGCTAAGTGGTTCTTACCAGTGCCTGTTGTACCCGCGAAAATGAAACTGCAAATATCGCCCTGGTTAAAACGGGTTAACCACGATTTCGCATTGATTAGCGCATCGTTCTGCTCGGCGCATGTCACCTGATAATTATCGAAGCTGCACTGCTTATGGGTTGCGCGTAACCCTGAGCGGCCTAGCAAAGTTTTCGCCATGTTCTCGCGTCGTTCTTCTCGGTTCTTGCGGTGAAACTCCTGCACTTGGCGTTTACCGTAAGCATCGATTTCTTCACGAGTCATCGGCTTGATGTGGCTTGGCATTGCACGTTCTAAGCGATCCATCACGTTCATGATCTAAATCCTTTTGGTGCTGAGTAATCTTGTCCGGCATACGAATTCACTCCGCCCTGTTGACGGCTTTCACGCTCGACAGCCCACTTGTTGGCGTTGCGCATTCCATTCCGCCAAGCTGCAATCCAATCGGCATACTTGCGTTGCTTCGATAACATCGCATCACGCCATTGAGCGGTTGCGGTATTAATTTCTAAAACGAAATCCGCTTGCTGTGAATACCAATGAGCCATTTCAGGTTGAATCGAAAAGTCTTCAGTTAAATAACTTGTCACTGATTTAGCTTTTCGCTTTTTAGGCTCAGTCTTCTTGGGGACTATAGGGGTATTAATACTATATGGTGGATCTATTGATGGTTTGGGGTCAGATTTCGGCCCACCTTCTGACGTTTTTCGGCCTAGGCCAGATTTCGGCTGGGGTGAATTCTGACCTAGGTCAGGTTCTGGATTTTGAAGCTTTTCAATGCTGATCCAATACACGTTTGTATCGTTAGTTAGCTCGCCTGAATCCGTCCTTTTCTTGCGTAATTCTTTCCTGATAAAGCCTTCATTACACAAGTTCGCCAGCTGCGCTTTTAACGTACTGCGAGAGATACCGCACTTCTTCGAGATACGCTCTAAACTCGGCCAGCAATACCCTTCGTCGTTAGAAAAATCAGCCAAGCAAAGCAAAGCATGATTAATTTCGTATTACAGCGAAATACTGGTGAATCCCACACCATAGACATAATTCTTACTGACATATGGCGCCCCTTATATGTGATGTTGTAATTCGATAAAGACTCATTGCAATGTCCTTTAATCAATTAGCCAGTGGTCAGCTAGCCTTTCTTAGCGATTTCACCTTCAATGTATGAAAGCAGCGGATTATGAGATTCCTTGCTTTCAACGAGTTCTTTCATTGCTGCACGTAACTGGTCTAAGGTTGCGTGCTTGCCTAACAGCAGAACGGATGTGACCGCCTCAGAAGTTTCTTTGTTCATCATTGCCAATAGCCGATCACGGTCTTCGGGATCACAATCGCCCCCTTTACCTGCAACAACAAACCCCAACGGATTGAGAAACAGATTAAGCATGTCAAGAGCACGAGCTTGAGGAAGAGTGAGCAACACTGCAGGCAGCAGATCCATCATGTTCGCTTTGGCCTCGGCTGAAATACGTTCGTTGTACCGCCAGAAGTTTTGTGAGTTATTGGCATCATCCGCGCCTGGAACTTTTAGCACCGGTTTCTTGGGTGAATCCGGTTCGTGATGCAAATTCAATTTGTAGTAATGGTGGTGAGATTGAAATCGAATGGGAAGAAAGAGATTCAGCTATCTATATGACAGCCAAGCACCCTGAGTTTGATTTCGATTCGCTAAAAATTAGTTTCTATAATCATGGCGAACAGAACTGCCAGTACCACATCGGTTATATCAACGAAGGTGAAAAACGAAAGTGGCAGCATTACCGGAGCAACCCACGCAATGGGATTAGCCGGTTACTTCTACAAGATGTATTGCCGCCAAACCAAAATCAGTGGCCTGCAAGATATTTACGGGGAAAGCATTTGTGTTAGTGAGTATTAAGGTGTGATCGGCATGAAAAGTCTCTGGCAAAAGAACGATGTATCTGTGAACCCATTGTCCAGATTTCGCCGAGTACAAAGGTTACGCATGAAGACTCATTGTAACTTTCAGGCTGTCTTTCACATGCCATATCACTACACGTACATTGTAAGTCGACAAGTCTGTCAGACACATAAGAGTCTGAACCATATTGAAACCGGATCTCAGTACAAATCATCTCGATCTCAACCAGCTTTGATTGGCGATATGAGGGATTAATATTTATAAATTCTTTAAACGCTTCATAGAGCTGTTGGAGTAGTAAGTGGGATGGCATTTTATACTCTCAGGCGATTATTTATACCAATACATACTATCGCAGGAGACGTCATATAAAACAACACACACACAGAAAAACCCCGATCAGGGACTGATTCTAAGGAGTGCTTATGAGCAATGAATTAACAGCTTTCTTTATCACCATCATGAACGATTTGGATGATCGAGAAAGAATGTATGAAAACTATCTGAATAGAAGACCCGAAAACGCTGAAAAAACGCGAGTTCAACTTGCCCTTGTAGAAAACATAAAAGGGCTGACTTTAAACCGTGCGAGGCAATTTGGGATTACCGTTTCAGACGGTCGTAAATATTTTGAACAATGCCATCAAATGGGAATTGTTGTGAATGATTATAAAAATCCTCACCACCAAGAGTTTGGAGTTCACCAGAAATAATATCGCCATATACAAAATCGCCGGTGAGACTGGTTTCAATTGTGGTCAACGTATTGTCCTGTTCAACCACAACATAAATACAGTCTATATGTAGAGCACGTTTAACGACAATGCCTTTCATTAACTGAAAACCCATATTCGATAATAGAAATTAATGTTAGCACAGCATAAAAAAATGAAGACAGTTTCATACAGAAAAACCCCGCTCAGGGACCAATCCGAACGGGGTTTAACATTGCAATGAGCCTTCATTACAAAGGCTTAGATGAGTATAGCTGACCACTATAGTTCTCACAAGCCTACAGGGTGATTGGTAACTTTCACCCTTTAGATAAAAGGAATGAACATGACGACTGATAAGCAAAAGGAACAAAGCAGAAAACGGCAACAAGCATTTCGCAATCGTCGTAACGCTATCGGAATTAAAAAGGTGTCATCTGTTATCAGTAACAACGAAGCCCAAAAGCTTAATGAAATTTGTAAGTTCTTCGCCCTACCAGACAAGCCACTGAGTGAAGACGAGGCAATTTCTTCGATGATTAACCGTTTTCACTCAATGATTCCAGCGTTACGCGTAACGGCGGGGAAATGTTCAAAGTGTAAAACCAATTTACCAATTGGATGCGATGGCCTGTTCAAAGGCGATGGCGATTGCTGGCACACACTGAACAGAATTCAACTTCACCAGATCAGCGAACCTGGGAACACAACCAAGTTAACTGATTTTATTCAAACCATAGAGCCAAATTTACCTGACCAGTAAATTTTCGATTTAGGAAAACATTGCAATGACATTTACCGGATACGCCCTAGCCTGCCTAATCTTCTGGATTGGATATTCAATTTATGAACAAACTGATGAAAAGGATGATCATGAAAAAGCTCAACGTTAATTGGTTAACCTGTGATATTTGCAACAGCAATAATATCGAGGTTAAAACAGAAAAAGGTAATGATGAATGGCTTTATGACGGCGATTCTGCCAAGTGCCTAGACTGTTGTACTACCGGAGCCATCGAAACAGACGGTGAATCCGCTTGGTTTGAAGTTGATGAGGAGGCGAAAAATGTTCAATTACACTAACTACCCAACGGCTGACATGTCTTACAAGGTTGAAACCTGTGTTAACGTGACACCGTCACAGTTAAATTCTGTAGAAGAATCAAAGGACTCAACACCGTCTGTATCGGACTTAACTGAACAGTCATCACCTTTACTGATCAGCCATAAAGAAGTGTTGGATATGTTTCAGATCACCAGCAAGGCCACCATCTACAAATGGCGCCAAAGCCGCGGCTTTCCCGACCCAGTTACGCTGATGCCGTTAAGGTGGTTACGCTCTGCTGTTGAGGAATGGAAGGTGAGAGTTGGTGGGTGTTCGAGGTAGAGAAAGGAAAGCGGTCATTTGGGTGGCCGCTTTTATATATACTTGTACGAGATTAACGCCGCATTCAGAGGTTTATCCGCTGCAATGCTTTGTTACATCAGTTCTCGCGTATTGATTCAAATACATCCAAAAAATCTCGAGACATTAGCTCTGGTAAATCATCATAAACTTTCATTATGATATCTCGCTTTAAGTCTCCTTCTCTTCTGAATCTCTGCAAAGGTCGGTACTTATCTTTTATACAGCCTTCGAGGTCATGCCCTTGAAACATCAAATACCATTTTGGAATCTGTACAGTTTTGCCGCATAGCAAATCACATACAACATCATCGTCTTGTGTGTTTTCAGGTTTAATAGATTCAATACTGACAATGAAGACATTAATTATATTTTGTAGTTGTTCTTCACTAAAATTCTTTGCATCAAAGAAACTGTCAGACTCAGAAAATCCGTAAAGTCGTTTATCAACATGTTTCTCTCTAATCATGTAGATTGGTAAAGCTAATGGATCAAGTATGTAGTTTTCAATGCTATATCTATTGCCTTCGCCTAAAACCTTTACTTTTTCAGTGCCGTTATTTTTCCCATCCCAATCTACGATTCCGAATATCTGTGAGTTTCCATAGTCTGATAGTTTTCCAACTATCTCTTTTACTTGAGCACAACCTGAACTGCCATCACTTCCTGCACATAAGAAATCTAATGTCCTTTCGCTCGGGTTAATTGAAGATAGCTTTCTATTTATTAGTTCATAGAAAATTTGATCGTATTTGCTTTCTACAAAAACTTGCCTCCTGTTTTCATAATTAATACTTAAGGCTGGTACGCCTGATGTAAGAATTGAGAGCGCTTCATCTTTGGTGGTTTTTCTTAATCGAGGCAAATCTATGCCCATCACATAAATCGACTCTTCAGGACTTAGTGCAACAGTTGAAGGTGAATGTGTAGTTAATATTACTTTCACCTTTTTTTCTGCAACGAAAACATTTTTTAAGACTTCAATAAAATGTTTCGTCATTGATGGATGCAATGGCGCATCAGGTTCATCCATCAGGAGTATCTGAGGAAAATCAACTTGTACGTTTAAGTTATATAAACTTAAAGCAAGGGAAACCAATACTTTCTCGCCAGATGACAGGTCACTAAAGTTAACCTCGGCGTTGCTCGTTCGGTTAATCAGTTTCAATGTGAAAGGAACATCTCTATGTGATCCATCTGGATCAGTAATTATGTAATTTACCCTAGATTCCTCTAAAACCCTATTCACTAGTTCCCAAGGCGGAGGACCGTACTTTTTAACGAATTCATCTCTCTCTAAATATGATCCCTCGTTGTACTTTTGAAATCGAAACTCATTAACAAGGGCTGGAGTAATACAATAAGTGCAACAGACTAAAATTTGATAAGTGAGTCAGCTGAGGGAAGAATTTTAGCTCTCACACATAAACTCAAGTCTGTTATGAATGAACACAACAAACAGTACCAACAGCTAACTCAAGAGCCACGATACCAGATTTCTGCCCTCCGTAAAACGGGGATGGCACTGAGAGAAATCGCCAAAGAGATCGGCGTACATTACAGCACTGTTAGTCGGGAGCTGAGGAGAAATTCGACCCAAACTGGATACGATCCTGTTGCCGCTCACAAGCTTAGTGATGTACGAAAACGAACGTCCCTAAAAGCCAACAAACGAAATGACCGCACAGATGACATAATCCGTAATTCTGTTATTTTAGAGTGGTCTCCAGAGACTATCAGTCAACGGATGGCGGTTGAATGTAAGGTCGGAGAGAAGCTTAGCCACACGACGATCTACAGGCGTATTGAAGAGAACAGGTTGCAAGGTGGGAACCTGTACCACCACCTACCGAGGTTTGGAAAAACTCGATGGAAAGGCGGAAAGCGCAGTAAAAAAGCGGGAGTTAGGTTAATCCCTGATCGAGTAGACATAGCAGAACGGCCTGATGTTGTAGATGCACGGGAGCGACTAGGTGACTGGGAAGGTGACACGGTGCATGGCCAAGGGGCACACCTTGTGACATTAGTTGATCGCACGAGCCGCTTTACGCTAGCAAAACGTGTTTTTAGCAAAACCAAAGATGAAGTCGCGGATGCGATGATCGCGATGCTCGAAAAAGTTCACTCCGTGCAGACCCTGACGTTAGATAATGGTGGTGAATTTGCTGGCCACGTTCGAGTATCAGAGGCAACGGGTGCTGACGTGTACTTTGCGAAGCCTTACGCAAGTTGGCAACGAGGAACCAATGAAAATACCAATGGTCGAATCAGGCGTTTCTGGCCCAAGAAATTCGATATGGCGACTCTTACAGATAAGGCGATTGAGGATAGGATCTTCATGCTGAACCTCACTCCTAGAAAAGTATTGGGAGGGCTAACACCCTTTGAAGCCTTTACTGACATGCGTGTTGCACTTATTGCTTGAATCCAGCGGTTATCTTCATATTTAGTATGATATCTTTTAAAAAGAACGGAAAAATTTTGCTGAAAAACATCATTAACAGTGAAGCCGTCATCTATTGGGTAATATTTATAAAAATCCTCATCATTAAGGCTGTCAATATCTTTATTGGCATCTTCAGCTATAAGATTTATCAGCTTTGCTTGCTTATGATTTTTAACAACCTGATGTAATTGAGTATTACCATTTTGCTGCTTTCTTTGCTTGTACTGATTGTATTGCTTAAGGATATTTTGTACTGATTGGCGTAATTGGTTAGGATCGACTGCACCACTGTTATTTGGAGCTAAGGTTGCGTGCGTAACATACTTCTTATTTGCTAGCTCACTTTCCCCTTCCAAAATTTTAACGCCTGCATTATTTTGGAGGATGGCTTCCAATAACTGACTTTTTCCGGAACCATTTAATCCCGTAATAACGGTAAAGTCAGGTAATTCACAGTCTTCTAAAGTGACAATAGATTTATAGCCAGATTGAAATTTCAAACTAATTGGCATTTGTACTCCTTTATAATCTAACGCCTTACTAAGCGGCGCACCCACTGAACTATCCAAGCCAATTTACACTTCAAGCCAAGAATGCCGAGTGTAACTGCGTCCGTTTGAGCAATTTGTTATGTGCTGGATGCAACTATACTTTCCATGTTTAGCTCCTTATTTAAAATACCTCCCCATTTTTTCCAGCTAAAAAATGAGCTTGGGTGACGAATAAATAAAACCTTAATTTCTTTATTCTTAAATTTAATATTCACGCTTTTAGGATAACTTCGACCAATACCCGCTTTAATTTTTTTGAATGTGTATGGGATATCTTTTGAATCAAAAGCTTCTTTAAATGATTTAAGCTTATTCTTTTCTAGTCCATATACAATACATTGTTCAACATTTAGTGACTGTGTTAATTCAATAAATGTCAGCCAACCCGCTAAGTAATCTTCGTATTTAGGCCTATGCTTTTTAGTTGGCATAGCACGAAGCACAAGGTTATGATAAGCAACATTAGTCCAAAGCAAATGAGCATCGGAGCGTTTTGTTTTTTTCTTTAGAAAAATAGCCCTCTCGATATTTCTTGCATAAGGCGATTTACCATTAAAATCAATAGCATTGTTTTTATGCACAATACGTAGATGGTTATTTTGATTAATCCTGTTTTTTACCTTCTCCCTAGTATCACTTTTTACAGCCCAGTTGTATGTACTTTCACCTAGAATAAGAGTTTTTATTTTTGATTTTGAATATTCTCTACCGATCCAAGGAAGCCAAGTGTAAAATTCATTTTCTTCAAACTTAGAATCAAATGATGTATCTATATATTCATTAAAGCTTTCCACGAATACTAATCTCCTTGAAGCACATAACATTTTATTATACGAATCTCTTTCGTATATCCTCACCAATCGAAAGATATACGAAAAGGAAATATGCGAATTTAGATCACATATATTCTTAAGCTCTCTCAGGCATGCTATCGCCCTCAAGTAACAACTCTAATCTTCCCATGCAGACTGCCTATAAAAACAATCATTTGTGCATAAATATGGCTACATATTGAACTGCAAATGAAACGTCACGAATATGTGCTTCGAAGGATAATCTGCTTTTACTGCTTAAACTCTATCGCATCAAACAACCGATCCGCATACAGCTCATACGCTTCAAGTTGATTGTCTAACCAATCATGCTTGTTGTAGACGGCCAGTACCCCACCCAGCTCGTGACCAAGCATCTTTTCTACCACATGCGGCATTACACCAAGTTCTGACACGCCTGTTGATAATGAACGCCTAAAATCGTGTGTTCGCCAGCTTTCTAATGGCAAGTTGTCGCGTATACGCCGGATGTAGCGATTGGCCCCTGAAATGGTAATAGGGCGATTTAACTCATGACCAGGAAACAATACATCGTCGTAAGTTTCCATTACCCGCTCTAAAATGGCTCTGGCTTTGGTTGGAATTGGACGGCGGATAGGCTTATTGGTCTTGCTGAGTTCTTTGGGTACCGTCCAGATGCCAGCATGCATGTCAAAATGTGATCGCCTTGCTAAGCGCAGTTCTGAAAGCCGGTTGCCCCACAGCATGGTTAACTGATGCAGGGTTTTGTTTGCGGTACTGGCTCGGCTGCGTTCAATGGCCTGCCATATTTGCGCCAGTTCAGACCAACTCGGCACACGGCTACCCGTTTCTGGTAACACGCCAACATGTTGCTTCTTGATTCGCTCAAGGTCAGTACGCTCGATAATAAACTTACTCTTACAGAAATTCAGGCAAGAACGAAGCTGGGTAAACAGTGAGTTAGCAGTTTTAGGTTTTGCTTCGCTTATTACATCAAGCCACTGCATCCACTCCCGGGCGGGAATGGTTTCGACGTTACGATCGGGGAAGGCACCTAGGAAGTAATTTTTGGCAAAGGAATGATAGAGCGCTTGCGTCCCTTTCTTCAGTTTTGGTGTGTAATGCTTTAACCAGTAGTTCACGCAATCATCTAAAGTGACGAAATCTTGCTCACCTGTATTCGCAATTTCGGGATTCCGTCCAGATTCTTTCAATTCCATCATGATTTTATGTTTCCGCCTTGCCTCTTTAAGGCTTGTTGCGGGATRCTTACCGATATTAACTCTGAGGTTTTTTCCGTTGAATCGGCAGCGGTACTGGAAGATGATTTTTGCGCTGGGTGATATGCGAGCCACCAGCCCTTCTCCATCATTAACTTCTGCAGGCCCATCATAGGTTTCCTGCTTTATAATTATCTTTAACTGCCGATCAATGATGCTCATAAACTAATCCTTTAATTTGGACGCAACTCAGAAATTTTTGGACGCACTTTTGGACACAAATGCAAATCCCAAACCGGAATGCGCGAGAATTTACCACTGTATAGACGCACAGTATAGCATTTGTAAGCCATTGTATGAAAGACACTTTCAACGATTCTAATGGTTTCAGGATATAACGATGAATAACGAAAATACCCCAACACTGTTTTGGTTGGACTACGAAACCTTTGGTGCTAAGCCAGCCACCGATCGCCCGTGCCAGTTTGCTGGTATTCGCACCGATATGGATCTCAACATCCTCGGTGAGCCTCTGGTTATTTACTGTCAGCCTCCCAGTGATTACCTGCCGTCACCGGAAGCCTGCTTGATTACCGGCATTACGCCACAGGAAGCCCAGCAAAAAGGGCTTTCTGAGCCCGAATTTATCGCCAGAATTCATGAAGAGTTATCGAAGCCCAATACCTGCGTGATTGGTTATAACAATGTCCGCTTCGATGATGAGGTAACGCGTTATACGCTCTATCGAAATTTCTTTGACCCATACGCATGGTGCTGGCAGAACGGTAACTCTCGTTGGGATTTACTCGACATTATGCGTACCTGTTATGCCTTAAGGCCTGAAGGCATTAACTGGCCTAACAATGAAGACGGTCTTCCGAGTTTTAAACTTGAGGCTCTTTCGGTGGCCAATGGTATTGAACATGCCAATGCGCACGATGCAATGGCCGATGTGTATGCGACGATTGAACTGGCAAAAATTTTAAAAACCAAGCAGCCAAAGTTATTTGACTACTTGTTCAGTTTGCGCCACAAACGTCAGCTGCAAGAGTTAATCGACATTGTTAATCTCACCCCGCTAGTACATGTTTCTGGCATGTTTGGGGTTGGCTGTGGCAATACCAGCTGGATTGTTCCGATGGCATGGCACCCTGATAATAAGAATGCCGTGATCACCGTGAACCTTGCGCAGGATCCGACACCATTAATTGAGCTGGATGCAGATACGTTAAGAGAACGGCTCTATACCAAGCGTAGCGAACTAAGCCCAGATGAGCTGCCTGTACCGGTTAAGCTGGTGCATATCAATAAATGTCCGGTTCTTGCTCCGGCTAAAACACTAAAGGCTGAAGATGCCGAACGTCTTGGTATTGATCGCGAGCAGTGCCTGAAGAATTTACAGCTGCTTAAAGAGCACCCTGAAGTTCGGGAAAAACTATTGGCCATATTCAGTGTCGATCGTGAGTTCGCTGCCAATGATAATGTGGATGCCATGTTATACGATGGTTTCTTCTCTCATGCAGATCGTTCTGCGATGGATATTATTCGTGAGACAGCACCAGAGTCACTGAGCAGCTTAGATTTGAAGGTTGATGATAAGCGTATCAAGCCTTTGCTATTTCGTTATCGTGCACGTAATTATCCGATGACGCTCGATTATGCAGAGCAGCAAAAATGGAAACATCACTGCCAGGATTTCTTTGAAGACAACCTGCCAACTTACATGGAAAACTTTGAATCGCTCGCGCTTATACATCAATCTAACGAAAAGAAGATGCAGATCCTCAAAGACTTGTATGACTATGTTAACAATCTAGTGTCTTAATCTGGATATTGGCAAAGCGATTGCTCGCCAATCATAATTCCATTATGACAATGATAAGTAACAGATAATCTAACTGAATGTGTGAAGCCCGTTAGCCCATATCGCTAACGGGCTTTTTTTTAAGGCAATATTCCATAAACGAAATTTGAACTTCCCCGCAATGCCATCAACACTTATATCAGTCTGATCTGTTTTGAGACACTGGTGAATTTCACGCCTCGACGATAATTGAGGCCCTATTGCAACACGTTTTTATTGATGAGCATGCGCCGCGTTAGTTTCTGGTTATGTATGACTGTATAGCTGGTTAATGAAGCGATTCACCATCATGTAGCACGAAGTGACTATGCCATGACGACAAAAGCAATGACCCGTTGTTACCGATTCCAGCATGTCGATTTTGAGCCGGATTTACGTTTATTGGTCTGGCCGGATGAAACTGAGACACAGCTGACGGTTCATGAAACCCAGTTACTGGAGGTATTATGCTACTTCGCTGGTGAAGTGATCAACCTGCAAGCAATCTACGATAAAATGTTCATTCAGCCAGATTTGGATAATGATTTAAACCAGCCCCCGATTGACTTAAACACCATTCTTGTCTCGCTAAGTAGAAAACTTGATCAAAACGGTTCTATGGCGATTCCGATTCAGGTAATACCGAATTACGGATTTCGCGTTCCTTTACCAGAAAAAACGTGTCGTTTGGTACATACTGTTAAAGAAACCGCCCAGCCAGGATCTATTGCTCCCCCAGCAAAACCTGAGCTCTCCGCCACTGAAAATATTGTAAAGAACAGCCTTTTTCACAAAATCTCCGTATTACTGCTAGCGCTGGCTGGTGTGGCATTATTTCTGCTCTCTGAATTTATTTAAGTCACCACACTTCGTCATTCCGTAAAGTGAGGCACGAACTTATACGGAATCTAAGGATCACGCGGTGAGAGCTGGATCCCGGATATTTCGTTCCTCAATTCCGGGATGACGTATTTAGGAGCTTCAACTATTAATAATTTATGTGAAAGAGTACCAATCTATTCTCGCTGAACTCTGCATCTTGAACTGCCTGATTATATCCAGCGTACTAAATGTGGCTTAGATCACAATTATTTTGTATGATGAATCTGTTATTGACCGTATTTGAAGGGCTTATGGGTTATCTGCGTTCTTTCGTTATCATCTTTCTTTGTCTGATGCTGGGCAAAGGCGTTCAAGCATTTACCCACGTTGCCATTCCTGGCAGCATCATTGGGATGCTCATTCTTTTTGTCGTGCTATCGATGGGGCTTATTCCTTCACATTGGGCAAAAGACGGCTGTCACCTTCTCATTCGCCATATGGCTTTATTATTTGTGCCCGTTGGTGTTGGGCTCATGAATTATTTAGATCTGCTAACGGCGAATACCTGGCCGATCCTTCTTAGTACTATCGGAAGCAGCATGGTCGTTTTCCTTGTCATTGGTATTGCAGCACATCATAAGGAAAAAGAATGATCTGGCTTATTACTACATTGGTTGTTTTTTATCTGGCTCGGCTGTTTTCCAAACATTTTCAGCACCCTATTATTAATCCGCTTCTTATCTGTCTTGTTGTCATCATTCCATTATTGATGTGGCTGAATATTCCTTATGAGCGTTACTTCGAGCAAAACAAGTGGTTGAATTATTTATTAGAGCCTGCGGTTGTTGCCCTGGCCTTTCCCCTCTATGAGCAACTCTCTCAAATTCGCCAGAAATGGAAAGTGATCTTCACTGTCTGTTTAACTGGTAGCCTGTTATCAATGATCACGGGTGCCGGTATTGCTTTGTTCATGGGCGCAGATCCCCAGCTGACAGCCAGTATTTTGCCTAAATCAGTGACAACCCCTATTGCAATGGCCGTCGCAGAGCAAGTGGGAGGAGTTCCGGCTATTGCCGCTGTTATGGTGATTATCGCCGGATTATTTGGTGCGGTATTAGGTTATCCGCTATTTCGTTTATTTGGTATTAAAGCCCCCATTGCAAGAGGTTTAACCATGGGTACGGTATCGCATGCATTAGGTACGGCAAAAGCAGCCGAAGAAAACTATCAGGAAGGGGCTTTTAGTTCGTTAGCTTTAGTGATTTGCGGAATTTTGACATCGTTCCTGGCGCCAGTTGTTTACCCGCTGATCCTGGCATTATTTGGCTACTAGGGCCTGTTTATCTTTCAACATTGCTGCCATTGTTAATCATAAAGAGACACCGTTTAACGTGCTTGCAATCGCATACATTACTAAGTCATTGATAAGTAAGCAGCCGAATTGCAAAAGTTTGTGTGACACCACTCTCAGAAATGTATGGCATGAAACAAACATTGCACTTGTGTGACATGGATCACACCTGATTTTGAAATGCTCGCCTACAATGTTTCTCCATCAACGATACGGAGTAACAACACATGCATGCTAAAGTAATGGATGCTTTAGGCTCTTTGCCCACTGATCTTGCTTCAGCGGTAAAACCTATTTTGGTAGAGGCTGACTTTGACGCTACCTTAAGTCCCGAACAGTTCGAAGAATTGCTCAAAAAAACACAAATGACTGACAGTGAACTGCGTGTTGCCCTTCTTCCTGTTGCTGCTGCTTATTCCGTTACACCTATTTCGCATTTCAATGTTGGTGCCATCGTCCGAGGCAATTCCGGTCGCCTGTATTTCGGTGCCAATATGGAGTTTGTCGGTGCATCGCTTTCCCAGACCATTCATGCTGAACAATCTGCAATTAGCCATGCTTGGGTGAAAGGTGAAACAGGTATCTCTGATATTACGATTAACTACAGCCCATGCGGCCACTGCCGTCAGTTCATGAATGAGCTAACGACAGCAAAAGAGTTGGTCGTTCAACTGCCTGAGCGTGATGCAATGACCCTTCAACAATATCTGCCTGAGTCGTTCGGCCCGGCAGATCTCAATATTACTGACGCTCTGCTTGCAGAGGTTGATCACGGGTTAACTACTCAGGAAAGTGATGAACTGGCAACCATTGCCTGCCAGGCTGCGAACCTTGCTCATGCGCCTTATACCCACAACTACAGTGGTGTTGCACTCAAAGCAAAAGACGGCAAAACCTTTACCGGCATGTACGCTGAAAATGCGGCATTCAACCCTAGCCTGCCACCATTGCAAGTTGCCTTGGTGAACATGAACATGGCTGGTTACCCGTTAGCAGAAATTGCGGAAGCGGCATTGGTTGAGAAAGCTGACAGCACTATCAGCCACCTTGCAGATACGCAAGCTACGCTTGAAGCACTGAACCCTGATATCCCGCTGATCTACGTTGCGGCATAATCGTTCAATAAGGCAATTTGTTTTAAACAGTGCCTATAACGATTGAGATAATACCCTTCAATAAAAACCGCCTTCTGGCGGTTTTTCTTTTAGAATCAAAGCCAACCCTAATACCAATTACGATCAGTTCAGAGTATTATCCGTCAATATTATTATTATCAGTCTATTTCCATGTCTCACAAACACAACCCAGTACAAGGTGCAAGCTGGATGCTCACCGCGGGGCTTGCTTTTGCCCTCGTAAATAGCTTAGCGCAATATTTGAGCGTAATACTGCAATTACCGTCGACTACGATCGCCTTCATCCAATACTTTATTGCGTTAATTGCCATGCTTCCCTGGCTGAGATCTTTGGGGCTGCGTCAGGCACTACGTACCAATCATTTAGGGCAACATTGTTTTCGTGTATTCCTCTCTGTCATTGGTATTCAGCTTTGGCTATGGGCACTCGCTTACCCTGTACCTATCTGGCAAGGTATCGCTTTGTTGATGACATCACCGTTGTTTGCCACAATCGGATCGGGTTTATTCCTGAAGGAAAAAGTGGGTACTGCGAGATGGGTAGCAACATTAGCCGGTTTTATCGGTGCGATGGTTATCTTAGAGCCTTGGGCTGATACATTTAACTGGGCATCTCTGTTACCGGTTGGGGCGGCTTTCTTCTGGGCCGGCTATTCACTAATGGTGAAGAAGCTATCAGTCTACGACCCACCGACTACGATGGTGGTTTATCTGCTGTTACTGATCACCCCCTTTAACCTGTTTCTGGCCGCTCCTGAGTTTTCATTTCCTGATCAAGGCCTGACATGGGGATTACTGGCTGCAGCGGGTCTATTAACGGCTCTGGCGCAATGGGCCATCGCGAAAGCGTATGCGGCCGCTGATGCTTCATTCGTTCAGCCTTTTGACCATGCGAAACTGCCACTTAATGTGTTAGCTGGCTGGGTGGTTTTCGGCTGGGCTCCACCAGGTCGCCTATGGCTGGGCGCAGCAATTATTATCGCTTCGGTGGCTTTTATCACCCAGTGGGAAAATCGTAAAAGAAAATCTTATTTATAAATAAGATAGAAACAACAAGGGTTAGCACATGGCTAACCCTTTTTTTGGTGGATCTCGATAATCGCTGCTGTAAATCCAATCGATAATGAAAAGAACAGCATTAAGCGCTTTAATACGTCAGAATCGAACTCGGAAGCCCAGTGCTGCCTCTAAATCCATATCAACATCTTCAACCACATACAATGTTGGTCCGACTTCGCCATAAAATTCAAAACTATTTACCGGCACCTCAAAACCAACGCCAGAACGGATACCCACTTTGTCATTCTTGTTATCAACAAACTGCCCGCCCACGTATGTATAAAAACTGTTTAACTCACCATTGTTAAGCAGTGATCCCAGATTAAAGGTTTTATCAAATGCGACACCAAAATCATCAATGCCTAACGAGAATCGTAGATCGTCTTGTTTATATTGGATCCCTGACATAGGGCTGCCGAAGAAAATACCTATGCTTTGGGTGGCTTGTGCTGAAAATGGAACAACAAGAAATAACGCCAATCCGATTAATAACTTCTTCATCTTAATTCTGCCTTTTGTAGAGATAAGAGGTAATTTAACGATAAAGTTCACTTAACTCGATGCCCTCAGAACATGTCTGACACAACTTTGACAATGAGAACGGCATATCAATACGTTAGCAGCCTTTGGTCAGTATCACCACAGATTCTCTGAAATAGCCATCCACACTCCTTTGCAGACAATAACTAACCGATGAATATTTCAGCGAAAACCATAAAGGCAAACGTTTGCGTTGATAGTAAAATCGGGTATGATCTGCCCCAGTATCAACACATACCGTAAGGAAATTCGATGTTAGGTTCAGCAACTCGTTCTGATGCAACCCGTGTACTGTTACTTGGTTCTGGAGAACTCGGTAAAGAAGTGGCTATTGAATGCCAGCGCTTAGGTATTGAGGTGATTGCGGTTGACCGTTATGACAATGCTCCTGCGATGCAGGTTGCCCATCGTAGCCACGTTATTGATATGCTTGATGGCGAATCCTTAAAAAAAGTGATTGAACAAGAACAGCCGCATTACGTTGTTCCTGAAATTGAAGCCATTGCTACCGATACCCTGGTTGCGCTAGAGGCTAATGGCGTGAATATTGTTCCTACTGCCAATGCCACTCAGCTGACCATGAACCGAGAAGGCATTCGTCGTCTGGCCGCTGAAGAGTTGGGTATTGCGACATCGCCTTACGAGTTTTCTGAGCAATATACTGATTTCGTCGCTGCTGTTGAACGCATTGGTACACCCTGTGTTGTTAAGCCAATTATGAGCTCTTCAGGTAAAGGTCAGAGCGTTATCAAAACGTCGGCTGATATCGAATCTGCCTGGCAGTATGCTCAGGAAGGCGGCCGTGCAGGTGCGGGGCGCGTTATCGTTGAAGGTTTTGTCGAGTTTGATTACGAGATCACCCTACTAACCGTGCGTGCTGTTGACGGTATTCACTTCTGTGCGCCAATCGGTCACCGTCAGGAAGATGGGGACTATCGTGAATCGTGGCAGCCACAGCAGATGTCTGAGGCAGCAATTAAAGCGGCACAAGACGTTGCAGCAAAAGTAGTTAACGCGCTGGGTGGTTATGGCCTGTTTGGTGTTGAACTGTTCATTAAAGGTGACGAAGTCTTATTTAGCGAAGTATCACCTCGCCCGCATGATACCGGTATGGTAACGCTTATTTCGCAGGAACTCTCCGAGTTCGCCCTGCACGTTCGCGCATTCTTAGGACTGCCAATTCACAGTATTACCCAATACGGCCCGTCAGCGTCTGCCGTTATTCTTGCTGAAGGGGTTTCTGAGAATATCCGTTTTGATAACCTGGCAGCGGCTCTGGCCCGTCCGCAAACTCAAGTCCGGTTATTTGCCAAGCCAGAGATTAATGGCCGTCGTCGCCTTGGTGTGGCCCTGACACGCCGTGACAGTACGGAACAGGCTGTCTCTGATGCAATCGCCGCTGCTGCTGCCGTTAAGGTCGTTTTCTAACGCTTGATAGCAAAATGTAAAAAGGAGCCGATATCGGCTCCTTTTTTCGATCACTTCTCGATCAACCAGATCTCTTCAGCAAAGCGGGTTAAGCCGCGCTGACGTCGGGGATGCGATTCATCTGCATCATCACGCGCTAGATGAGTCACTCGACAATCTTTGAACAGACTCTCGACTTCCTCTTTGGAAACACTGAATGGAGGCCCGTCAAGCTGCTCCTGCGGATAATCCAGCGTCACTAATAGGATACGCCCACTTTCTTTCAACAACGCCAGCAGACGCTCTGCGTACATCTGGCGCATATTTTGTGGCATCGCAATTAATGCCGCACGATCATAAACCACATCAACGGGTTCAACCCGTGCCGAGAAAAAGTCACCGCAATGAATGGTGATTTCATCAAACTCATAAACCGTTTCGGCGCCTACCCCACTCACCATTGGCGTGTAGAGCTGCTCTGCAAAGAACGCTTTCACGGCGATGTCACTCAGTTCAATGCCAATAACGTTATCGTGCCGTTGAGCAAGCCAGATAAGATCAATTGATTTACCGCACATAGGTACAAGAACACGGTCATCACGCGTCGCTTTCACTGCGTGCCAATGTTCTGTTAGCGCCGGGTTGGTATCATTCAGGTGAAAACCAATACGATTTTCAGCCCAGCGGCTATGCCAAAATTCTGCGTTCATGTTTGTTCCTGTTTCTGTTTCTTATTAGACTGACTTTTACGGATATACCGATTGGCAATTAGTTGACCACACTTTGTTTGCTGAATCTACAGCTACCAAAAGTGGCGGTATGAGTAAGCTCACCAGATTGATAGCAGGCGTTTTTTCGCTACGTCAAACGCAAAAAAGGATGCCGAGGCATCCTTTTCTGTCAATCATGCTTAACAATTGCGAAGCTGGATTGAGAATCTGTTCTTCAATTTTTCTTTATGAGTGTCATTCAACAAACGATAGAAACAAGACAGATCACGACACTCTGAATAGTTTAATCGAATCTCGGCGAACCGTTACGCCACGGAAAGTTACAGGCTCAAGCAAAGTCATTAACTGCTTAGACACAAAAAACTTGCCGCCATAGCTGCGATCACCACCACGATTTACCCAATTAGCAAATTCATCTGCCAGGTTGAACATAGAGTTACCAACAAGCAGTACAAGTACTTTTGCTACTTCACTGTCATTCTGTCGATTAAACTCAGAATCACGAACTTTCTTACGATATTCGTCGACGATTCTTTCAAGGCACTCAAATCTGCTCATATACACCACCATAAAAAAAGAGGAGCGGATACTACTGCTCAACACCAATGAAATCAACCCATGAAGGTCGGATTATTGCGACAAAATGCGTTATTTTTTCATGTTGATAACATGTACCCTCAAATATGTCATATAAATCACTGTTTAAGATCAACTTTTGAGCCACTAACCCTATAACTGCATTTAAAATACAGGTTTTATAATTTAGGATAAAGTCAGTTCCGCTCCCTAGGCAACAGTATGAAATCGACAGCTACAAACATCTTAATCGGTACACTCAACACTGAGTTTAAAACCATTCGCGCGATGGTGAATATCTATTGCCATGACCATCATCAGAAGTCTGAGCTTTGTCAGCATTGCAAAGACTTTCTTGATTACGCACAAATACGTTTAGACCGTTGTCCATACGGTGAACAGAAACCAACTTGCCGTCGTTGCCCTATTCACTGCTATAAAGCTGACTACAAAGCCATGTCACAAACGATCATGCGCTATGCCGGCCCCAAAATGATAATGAAACATCCTGTTTTGGCTATTCGTCATCTTATCGCTGAAAAGCGTCCTGTTCCTGCAAAACCAGAACCCGGCGCATCTAACCGGCACAAACGTAAACAACGAGCAAGCAATAAACAAGAAGTCAGTTAGCGGTAATAATCCACTACCTGAATGTTTTCTGGCTCATTACCACCAGAAAGATCCATACTAAAGCTGTTAGCGCCCAATACTTTAACGGTTGGGCCAGCTTTACCCGTGACACTCACGCCTTCAATTTTGCGAAACATTTTAGCATCATCGTAATGCATGGTCACGGTTACCGTTATCGCTTCATTTGAGGATAAATCGAACTGACAGATCCCTGTCGGGCAATAAACATCAATTTGTGCCTGCGCGCTAATCTTAATTTCCTCGACATTGTTAACAGGTGAAGCGGCTAACTGAACCTCTTCACTGCACCCCACCAGTGCCAACATAACACCAAATGCCGAGCCTGCGATTACTCTCTTCCTCACCGTGATCTCCCGTTCTAGCATCAAGGGTATTAAGGCAAAACACTATTTTACTGATGGAAACCAATATCCCCAACCATTAGCCATGTTTTTTGTATGTGTTTTTCAACATTGCCTTTATTGTGCCTTTAACGCAGGATGTATTTGCGAAGGCGCTGATTAATACTGTCGAGAATTATCATCATGGAGCAGTATTGGTCTTGTCTGGTGCTCAAGGCGGATGGCTATCATCCCCGCATCCAACGTGACATCGGCAGATTGGTATAAACTTAGAGTATAAGTCTACCGCCTTGCAGGTGACAGTGATGAAATCACTATACCTTCTAATTTTCACCCTAATAATGGCATTTTCAACCGCAGCGGATGCCCGGCCTCACCCGCATAAAAAATACCATAATCACCACCATCATCATGGCAGCCATTCAGGAATAGTATTTGGCTCCTCCCCTCATCACAACGTGTCAATTTCAACTCAATTTGTGATCACATCAGGCAATACCCACGTAGTGATTGGTGTAGGTAATCATCATCATAGTCCTTACTGTGGACATCATTATAGCCGGAGTTACCGTTCTTCAATCCAAACAGGGATCAGCGGTGGCTATTCAGCACCTCGTTACATTTCAGGCCAAGCCAGAGAAATCAAATCTCGGCAGCCAGCAAAAGTTCGAGTGGTAACCCGAAAACACTAACTGTACCACTCCGCTGACAACAAAAACGATGCTGTAAGTTGACTAAGACTCAAGAACTAAACTGAGATATACCAACATTCTATGTTCGTAACACGAGAGCTCTATACCTAATATCTCCTCGACCCTTTTCAAGCGATATCGCAAGGTATTTCGGTGAATATAGAGTTCATCTGCAGTGATCTTGTTTTCACAGTTACAACGAAACCACATGAGCAAGGTACTGCACAGGCTCGAATCCTCTGAATTCAATTTATTAATATACGCAGACAAGAGCTTCCTTTGCCATTGAGGCCGTCCATATTCAAATAACGACGGTAACTTCAATTTCGAAAACTCGTAAAATCCACTCGTAGGTGACAAACGTTTTCCACTGCTTAATGCCGACTGAGCGCTTTCAAACGAATTTCCCATATGCTTGTAGTTGTCGAAGTAGCAACCAAGCCCTGCTTTAAGCTCACCTTGAAATTCGCGCTTTAAATATTGTTGTAGACTCAGCCAATCTTCGCAATGCAGTTCTTGCTCACTGCTTAATTCATCGACTTTAAGCAAAAGGACTATCTGCTTATTCGATATCTCTGCTCGTAAGGGCTTTCGATACCATCCACTAAGCGCATTTCTTAGTTTACTGTATTCTTGGCTGGTTTTGACCTCCAGAACACACGCAACCCTGGGCTTTGAAATATCTATTTTCAGCTGCTCTGCTTGCCGGTGTAGGATGTCAAAGTCAACATTCTGGTCGATCCATTGAAGCACTAATTCTTCTTGTCGACGCTCACTCCACTGTGTTTCCTCAAGCATATATGCATGCTCTACGGTCATTTCCGCCGCCATTCGCACAAGCTCCCCTTGTTGGCGAACTTCTTCTGGGGATCCGGAAATGCCGATAACACCAATAGGGATATCATTAAAGATGATAGGGAAATTGATACCAGGCTTCGTTCCACTGACCTTTTGACTCATATCGTCGGTCATTTCAATTTTATTATGTTCAGAGAGTGCAATAAGCGCCCCACCGTGCCTTTGGTATAAACGTGCAGGATCCGTTGAGGCAATAATAATGCCTTGATTGTCCATTACGTTAATAGGCTTGTCTATAATGGTGCTTGCTCGCCGAACTATCTGTTCAGCCAGCTCAATATTGAGTTGCAAATGGATATCTCCGATAAATTTAGTATCAACTCATTGCATAACCTACTGATACATATACCAGTAAAGCCTTTTACTGACAAGACGGCAGTTATACCTATGTTCAACACCGCACACAGCTCTTGCTTCTACACTCAATATTGAGCCAATTTTAGGTAATGGGGGCGGGATTAAATACCGCTAATTGATTGTATAAGCCTAAACGGTCAGAGTGCGTTTGCCTGTGTCCACTCGCAATCTCCAAAATTAAATGAAACAGCTCCCAGCCTTTTTCCTCAATCGTATTTTCTCCTGTCGCAATCGTACCGGCGTTAATATCAATCAGGTCATGCCAACGGTTGGCCAAATCATTTCGAGTAGACATCTTAATGACAGGGACAGCAAGCAGACCATAAGGAGTTCCCCGGCCAGTTGTGAACACTTGCATATTGATCCCCGATGCAAGCTGCTGAGTACCACACACAAAATCACTTGCTGGCGTCGCCGCGAAAATCAAGCCTCGTTTGGTCGGCTTTTGCCCGGGAGAAAGAACTTCTGAGATAGCGCTGGTTCCAGATTTGGCGATTGATCCGAGTGCCTTTTCAACAACGTTCGCCAAGCCTCCTTTTTTATTTCCGGGTGAAGGGTTAGCAGCGCGATCTGTTTGTCCCATTTTCAGATAATTGTCGTACCACTGCATCTCTTCAATTAATCGATCTGCGACCTCCACACTGGCAGCTCTTGGCGTTAACAGGTGTACTGCATCGCGCACTTCTGTTACTTCGGAGAACATCACCGTCGCCCCACAACGAACTAACAAATCAGATGCAAATCCCACGACTGGATTCGCCGTCACCCCGGAAAATGCGTCACTTCCTCCACATTGCATACCAACGACGAGCTCTGAAGCTAAACACGTTTCGCGTTTGCGCTGATTAAGTCGCTTCAGATGGTGCTCTGCGTTTTGTAGAACTTGAGCAACCATCGATTCGAAACCGTTATGTTTAGGGTCTTGCAATTCGACAACGGTTGACTGCATTTCATCGAGCCCTTTGGTGAGTACGCTTGGTTGGAGCTTTTCACAGCCAAGACTAATCACCATAACTTCACCACCAAAGTTCGGGTTTTGAGAGATATTTGTAATGGTTCTTATCGGAATCACTGCGGCAGGCGCATTGATTGCGACGCCACATCCATAAAGATGATTAAGTGGTACCACTCCGTCCACATTTGGAAACTTGGGTAATAATTTTTGTTCTATTTGCCTTACAATGTAGTCAACGACGCCAGCGACACAATGGACGCTTGTGGTAATGCCAAGTAAGTTCTTGGTACCCACACTGCCATCGGCATTGCGGTATCCCTCAAACGTATACCCTGAGAGTTCTGGCTTTGGTTCGGGTACTTCTGTCGCTTTATCTAAACAGCTCAATTGAGGTGCAACAGGCAGTGAAACTAATGATTCATCAATCCAAGAACCTTTCGGGATGAACTTAACCGCATAACCGATAACTTGACCATAACGAGTGATTTCGCCTTTTTTTGCAATGTCTTCCAGTGCGATCTTATGCCCCTGAGGAATGAACCCAATCAACTCCAAACCACAATCAAAGCGACTCCCAGCAACTAATCCTCCATCGTTAGCAACGATAGCCACATTGTCACTGTCATGAACCTTAATATAAATATTGCTGTTTAATTGAGAGAAAATGATTGAATCAGACATCGTTATTCCTTGGTTTCTTTATAGGCTTTCAAAAACTCATTTAATCCGCTTTATCAATGGCTATTGCAATGGCCATTGATGAGGCAATATTTCGTGACACCCGAATGAGATTGCTTTGCGCATTGGATAACGCTTCTTGCAGAGTACCGACTTGGTGCAAGCAGCTGAATATCGCATCAATGCCATGGCTATGGACAACATTGACGTCTTCACTCAAACTGCCCGCTATCGCGATAACGGGTTTGTTATACCGTTTAGCCACTTTGGCAACTCCGATTGGTACTTTGCCATAAAGGCTTTGTCCATCGAGCTTGCCTTCTCCCGTGATCACTAGTGATGCATCCTGAATCACGTCTTCTAATTTCAATGCTTCTATCACCAAATCAACACCTGGGCGCATATCAGCTCCAAGAAAAGCACGAAATGCGGCACCGAGGCCACCAGCTGCGCCCGCACCCGGGAGCATTGCAACATCACGTTTTAAACACGATTTCATGACATCTGCGTAATGGGACAAAGCGTCATCCAATTGCGCCACCATTTCAGGTGTCGCTCCTTTTTGCGGCCCAAAGATCTTTGATGCCCCTTCTGGTCCAATTAATGGATTAGTAACATCACAGGCAACTTTAATTGCACAGTGCCGAGTCCGAACATCCAACCCGCTCACATCAATATAATCAAGACACTTTAAAGCACTACCTCCATAAGTTAGCTCTTGTCCCTCTACATCTTTAAAGCTCACACCAAGTGCTTGCATCATTCCAATGCCACCATCGTTCGTCGCACTGCCGCCGATACCGATAATCAGTTGAGATACGCCATGATCCAGAGCGGCAATGATTAACTCTCCCGTTCCATAAGTCGTCGTGATAAGAGGATTGCGGTCCTCAGCTTGTACTCGTTCTATTCCACTGGCTTCAGCCATCTCGATAAACCCGGTACGCTTATCTGCCGACATCCCCCAAAGAGCCTCAACAGGCTCTCCAAGTGGACCCGTTACCGTGGTTTTCATCATTTGACCTTGTGTAGCATCAACTAAAACTTGGAGCGTGCCTTCACCACCATCAGCCATTGGAAGTTTCACATAATCTGCATTAGGAAAAACTTGTTTAAACCCTATTTCAATACTGTCGGCAACAGTTAGAGCATCAAGACTTTCTTTAAAGGAATCTGGAGAGATAACAATTTTCATTGGCAGCCTTCTCTAAATTGAAAACAGGGGCCGAGCGACCCCTCAGTTGTGGAGAGGTTATTTTGGCTCGATGGTCACTTTGGCTAACTGTTCATAATATCGAGCGAGCGCACAATGATCGGCAACGCCTAAGCCGTCGTTTCGAAGTGCTTGCATCATTTCCATAACGCTTGCCGTTAACGGCAGCTGAGCCCCAACTTCATGCGAGGTATCCAGAGCATTGGCAAGATCTTTAATGTGTAAGTCAATGCGGAAACCAGGTTCGAATTTACGTTCAAAAACCAGTGGCGCTTTTGCATCAAGCACGGTACTCCCCGCGAGACCTCCTCGAATGGCTTGATAAACTAGCTTTGGGTCAACGCCGGCTTTCGTTGCCAACGCAAGTGCTTCTGACATGGCTGCAATATTTAGCGCAACAATCACTTGATTCGCCAACTTAGTGACGTTACCGGCGCCAATGGCCCCCGTATGCACCACAGTTCCAGCCATTGCTGACATGAGTGCAAAGTACTGCTCAAAGATCGCTTTATCACCGCCAACCATGACTGACAGTGTGCCATCAACGGCCTTAGGTTCACCGCCGCTGACTGGTGCATCAAGCATATTGACTCCAACCGCTCTCAATGCTTTCTCGATTTCTTGGCTCGCCTTTGGTGCGATCGAACTCATATCAATCACCGTGAGCCCCGGTTTAGCGCCTTCTAAAATGCCCCCTTCCCCGAGTGCGACTTCTTTAACATGCGGTGAATTAGGTAACATCGTAATGATGACATCACATACGCTTGCCATTTCTTTAGCACTGCCGATGCTACTTGCACCCGCAGCCACAACCTCTTCAACAGCAGCTTGATTTCGGTCCAGTACAACCAGATCATAACCTGCACTCAACAGGTTTTTGCTCATTGGTTTACCCATAATTCCTAAGCCGACGAATCCAACTTTCATAACAATTCCTTTAATGTCTGGTTAGTTGCGAAACTCTTCGCAAAGATTCTGTGTTGCTTTTCGCAATAACCCTAGATCGCCACCTACAGCAACCATTGTCGCTCCCCAACAAAGGTAACGCTGAGCATCTTCTTTGACTGGGGCTAAAATTCCTGCGCTTTTACCTAAAGCTTGGGCACGCTCAATGATGTGTTTGATAGCATATTGCACATCAGGGTGATTAGGATCACCGAGGTGACCAAGTCCCGCAGCGAGATCGCTTGGCCCGACAAATACGCCATCGACCCCCTCTACCAAAATAATACTATCGAGATTATCGAGAGCCTTCTGACTCTCGATTTGAACAACAACAGTAATGTTCTCGTTAATCTGTTCAAAATAGCCTGGTACACTGCCGAAACCATTGCTTCTATGTCCGACCGAAACACCCCGAATGCCATGGGGTGGATAGCGGGTCGATGCCACCGCTGATTTGGCTTCCTCTTCACTTTCAACAAAAGGCACCAAAAAGTTATAAAAGCCAATATCGAGCAGACGCTTAATCTCTGATGGCCGATTTTCGACAGGACGAACAACGGGCATACTAATGCTATCTTTCAATGCCATAAGCTGTGGGATAAACGTCTGGATGTCATTCGGTGCATGTTCAGCATCCAACAATATCCAATCGAACCCAGCCAATCCGATAATCTCAGCGGCGATGGGGTTGCCTAACGCAGACCAACAACCAATTAATGGCTCACCTTTTTGTAAACGGCGACGAAATGTATTTGGAAAGTATTTCTCGTTCATTTGGAATCTCTCCCCTTTTAGCGAACCAAACATGGTTTTTTGTTATCAAACTTCCAATCTGGAATTAGAAATTGCATTCCCAGAGAGTCGTCACGGGCTCCTAAGCCCATTTCAAGATAGAGTTGATGCGCTTTTTCAACTTGCGCCATGTCAATCTCAATACCCAAGCCAGGTCTTTCTGGAACACCTATCTTGCCATCACGAATTTCCAGCGGTTCTTGAGTTAAACGTTGATTACCTTCTTGCCAGATCCAATGCGTATCGATGGCGGTAACATCACCCGGTGCAGCAGCAGCAACATGAGTGAACATCGCTAATGAAATGTCGAAGTGGTTGTTAGAATGGGAGCCCCAAGTCAATCCCCAGTCACGGCACATCTGAGCCACACGAATGGAGCCTTGCATGGTCCAAAAATGTGGATCCGCTAAAGGAATATCAACGGATTGTAATGAAATAGCATGCCCCATTTGACGCCAATCAGTCGCGATCATATTGGTTGCCGTCGGTACACCTGTTGCACGTCTGAACTCAGCCATCACCTCACGTCCTGAGTAGCCAAACTCTGCACCACATGGGTCTTCTGCATAGGCGAGAATCCCGCGCAATTGCTTACCTATTCGAATCGCTTCATCTAGTGACCAGGCACCATTAGGGTCAAGCGTAACGCGAGCTTCCGGAAAGGCATTGGCAAGCTCGGTAATCACCTCGGCTTCGGCTTCAGGTCGCAATACGCCACCTTTTAATTTGAAATCTCGGAAGCCATATTGGTCATATGAAGCTTGAGCTAAGCGCACGATCGATTCCGCATCCAGCGCTTCATTATGGCGCAAGCGATACCACTCGTTACTTTCATTATCCTGATTTTGATAAGGTAACGTCGTTTTATTTCGGTCACCGATAAAGAATAGATAGCTAAGCATTTCCACCTTATCGCGCTGCTGTCCCTCTCCCAGTAATGAAGCAACACTCACATTCAAAAACTGGCCTAAGAGATCGAGCATTGCAGATTCAATGGCGGTTACCGCGTGAATTGTCGTTCTAAGATCGAAAGTTTGCAGTCCTCGTCCCGCCTCATCACGATCAGAAAAGACTTCTTGAACCTCGCGCATTACGTCTTTGTACTCACCCAAACTCTTACCGATAATATAAGGTTTGGCATCTTCAAGCGTTTTCCGAATAGCCTCACCACCTGGCACTTCGCCTAAACCGGTATTGCCATGGTTATCTTCCATGATAACCAGGTTACGAGTGAAAAATGGAGAGTGGGCACCACTTAAGTTGAGCAGCATGCTATCGTAGCCAGCTACTGGGATAACTTTGACACCACGGATAACGGGGCTTGATTGAATCTCTTCCACAATAACACCTTTGATTGAATAGTTTGACTTAAGCCATTGCTGCTTTATTCGCGCTTTTGCGGCTCATGATTGAGAAAACGACTGAAACAAGGATCAACACCCATAAGCAAACTGCAATAGGGCTCTTAGTAAAGAAAATACTTAGGTTTCCATACGACTCTAAGCTTTTGACGAAATAGACTTCGGCTGATTTACCTAAAATGAAACCGATCACCATTGGCACAATTTCAATGCCAAATTTGGGTGCCAGATAACCAATAAGACCAAAGATAAGCAGTGTCCAAACATCGAACATAACGCCATAGTTAATCGCGAAGGCACCAATGACACACATCATGACGATGATGGGATAAAGAATATACTTAGGCACTAGTACCACTTTAGCGACATGACGAATCGCAAAGAACATAATGGCGAACATCACTAGATTGGCCGTAATCAAGGCCAGAATCATCACATACCAAGTGTCCATGTTTTCGCCAATAAACAACGGACCGACTTGTAACCCTTGCAAAGTAAAGGCTCCGATAAGTACCGCGGTCGTACTGTCACCCGGGATACCCAGTGACAACATTGGAATCAATGCACCGCCAGTTAACCCATTGTTTGCTGATTCTGATGAAATAAGCCCCTCTGGCGCACCCTTCCCCATATTTTCTGGCTTTTTGGACACATTCTTTTGTTGGGTGTAAGAAAGGACAGACGCAGCACTCCCACCAATCCCAGGAAGCATGCCAACAAACGTACCAATACCGGATGAGCGAAGGAGATTAATAAATTGGCCTTTAAAAATACTCAGTTCAAATTTGGCACTATTTTTTAAGTCGATATTGTCATCTGATTGAGTGTCCTTTTTTCTTTGGCCCGCGGCTTTAATGATGGTCGACAACCCGAATAGACCGATAAGAACAGGCAACAACGAAAAGCCAGATTCCAACGACTCTTCCATGAAGGTAAACATTAAGCGGTACTCGCCATTACCACCTACAGAAATGTCATAAGCCCCAACCAAACTCAGCAGTACGCCAAGTAAACCACTGAAGATCCCCGCTAGCATTTGCCCCGATAACGATGCTATTACGGTTAAGGCCAGGAAAATCAATAAAAACTTTTCAATGTTAGAAAACTTGATAGCCAAGTCAGCCAGAACCGGGGCAAAATAGAAAAGCACTGCAGCACTGAAGAGTCCACCGAAAAGAGATGAAACAACGCTAATTTTTAGTGCCCGTTCTCCTTCCCCTTTTTTAGCCATTGGATAGCCATCAAAGGTAGTGGTAATCGACGAAGGCGTGCCTGGAATATTTAAAAGTATTGCAGGGACCAAACCTCCAGAAATACCACCTACATACAGCCCTAATAACAGTGCTAAACCATTAATTAGATCGAGTGAATAGGTTAAAGGTAAACACACCGCCACAGCTAAAGTCGCGGTCATGCCAGGTATGGCGCCGAAGAAAATACCAATCAAAGTGCCTACAGCAATCAAGGCAAAAAAATCTATTGATAATAACGATAAGAATTCCACAATTTATCCCTCAATAACTATGGCAATGTAATGCCAAATACAACACCAAGCGTGTACCAAGCGATAACTGGAGACATAATCGAATTAATCGACACGGCTATGATTTCATTTTTTTCCACCTTAGGAAGGTAGAATAAAGAAAGAACAAACATAAACGGAATAGAGGCTATTAAGAAACCATAGCCGGTATTTGGGAATAATTCCCCCAGCCATTCCATACTCAGAAAATAAACAATCAATAAAACAACTGATAGTACAATCTTAGTTATATTGGTGTTTTTATTACTTTCTTTAAATTTAAGCAACGTCTTAACGTTAGATATAATCTTATCTTTATCTAAGATAAATATCACCGCTAATAATAGCGCCATCAAAGTTAGAACTATTTTAGGAAAGAACCATTGAGAAGTATCAAAATCTACCGAAACGTCTAACAGTGCAAAAAAAGACTCAGACATAGCTCTGCCTCAATACTGGTATAGGAATAATGCAGCTGAAAAACAGCTGCAAATTAGAATCACTGCATCGATTTAATTACATTGCTGTACTGATCATTTTTATTTTTCAAGTACACCTGTGCTTCTGGAGAAGGTTTAAAGTTTGGAATAAAGAATGATTTCTTCATGGTCTCATCAACAACACCCTCTTCAAAAATCTCAGCCAACACTTTGTCTAGATGAGCAATAATTTTTGGATCGGTTTTCTTGTTATACAGAAAGAAGAATTCTTTATCGAACGTGAATTCCGTCGTCGCGTCCATAGGGACTTGTACATTGGGCGTAACATACTCTAATAGGTCTTCGCGAGTCGTAGCACCCAATCCTTCTTTATTGGTTTGTTCAATCGTTTCTTTTCGAGCCGTCAACCATAAAAACTTCATCGCCTTTTGGTCGGATTTATCTAAACGAGTATATTGCTCATTCGCTTGAACACTGCCTTGAATCACATCTGCTAAACCATCAAAAAGCTGCTGGTTTTTGTCGGATTGCGAACCCGTATTTATCGCAACGACATTGCCCTCTTTGCCTGGATACTTAAGTTTTACGGCGTTTTTCATCGCACTATATCCGATTTCAGACACACCACCAGGTTGAATGGCCACACGAATTTTTTGACCGTTACCAGCAGCCTCTACGACATCCTCAACGTTATTGAATTTAGAGTTTTTTGGTGCCAGGTAAGCATTACCAGGGTTAATAGCAAACGTAGGACCAACGACAAAATCATCAAAAATATCGTAGTAACCGCGTTTTCCGTACAATTTCCCAAGATAGGATTGGTCATGGAATATCATGATTGTACTGCCATTCTTTACACGTTTGAGTGCTTTAAATGCAGCACTTGAACCCACGGCATCCACCTTTACGTTAGTGTCTAATTTGTCCGCTAGCGCTGAAGAAATGATACTTGATACCTGATAGGTATCACCACCTGTTGATTTGGATCCGATAACTACACGAATGTTACCAAAATCTGGAGCCTCATCAGCAAAGCTTGCCGTAGGAAGTGCCAGTAACGAAGCACAAGCTATTGTTTTGAGGGATGTCATTATCTTGTTCATAGTAATACCTGTCGTTATTAAAATTAAATAGGTACAAAAGCCCAACAACATCAGTTCGGTGTAGGAGCTCGAACTTACTAGGCATTGACAAGATTATGACCTTCTACTTTCACAAACACATTGGTAAGACGACTAGATATCAACCAAATTACCGCTACGTTTTTTGTGCACACGAACAACAGCACCTCATCCAATTCACAGAAAAGCTAAAAATGAGAGCTGGATCTGCTCAACATCCCCCTCTCATGTACGTAAATCGTTCAAATCRTTTAATTTCAATTGGTGAAAGGTCGCGTGCAATTAGGCTAAAGCACAAAATCGCGGCTATCCCGTGAATACCAACGTAAATCAGACTGCTATCAAAGCTTCCCTGCTCAGCAACCAAGAAACCAATAACAATCGGTGTCACGATTCCCGCTAGATTTCCAAAGGTGTTAAATATCCCACCACATAAGCCATACTCTGATTTAGGTGCTATATCAGAAATCAAGGCCCAACCTTGTCCTCCAAACCCTTTACCAAAGAATGCCATTGACATAATAATGACCACCCAAGTTGATTCAGAAATTGTTGGGGTGATCACCATACAACTGGACAATAGCATTCCTGTAATTATGGGCACTTTGCGTGCAAGGTTAAGTCCGACTCCACGCCGGAGCAAAGCATCTGAAGTTCTTCCACCTAACAAGTTGCCAACAAATCCACAAATAGCAGGAATTGCAGAGATCCCCCCGGCTTGAAGAAGATCCATCCCTTTGTCTTGAATGAGATACACAGGAAACCAAGTAAGAAAAAAAAACGTAATTGCGGTTGTACAATACTGTCCTAAGCAGACTCCTAAGAAAACACGATGGCGTAAAAGCGTCCATATCGTTGGGAATAATCTGCGCCGAGAAGTTGGCTTCGACGTGAAAGCGTGCTGCTCTTTGTCTACACGTATATCAATGCACTTAGGCCAAATCATGAGCACAATAAAGCTCAAAACAGCGAGTAACATAAAACCCGATTTCCAGCCCCAATTATGGGTAAGCCAAGCCAGCAGCGGGGCAAAAACGACGACGGAAAAATACTGGGCTGAACTAAATACAGAAGATGCAAAACCTCGTTTGTCTACTGGAAACTGATCAGCAACAATTCGACTATTCGCAGGAAATGCAGGAGCTTCAACCACACCAATAAATAGTCGCAAGATAACGATGGATAAAAAAGGGCTAGCAAGAAAAAGATTAAAATCACTAATCACGTGGAGTGCCATTAAAACAGACCACATCAAAATGCAAAAAAAATACACTCGATTAGCACCGAATTTATCGAGTATACGACCACCAGGTATCTGCAATGCAACATATGACCATGAAAATGCCGAAAACAATACACCTAGATCCGTAGCACTAATATTAAGCTCATCTGACATTGAATCGCCAGCAATAGATAATATCCCACGACCTCCATACAATATGCTTGTGATGATAAATAATAAAGCTAAGGTAACGTGAGAATTTTTAGAATGAGTGTTCTTCGCGATATACAAGTGAATGCCATTTCCATACTAGCAACATTAGTCAGTGATCATTACACTAAAATCTTATCCAGAAACATTTGCAACATCACACTTTTAAATTAGCGGACTCTATTTGTTAGGTTTATCTCTAATAATAAATATCAAACCAACTATAAAACAAACAAAAACCCTAGCATAGCTAATACGATTTTTAGATTGCTACTTAATTAACGAGTACCTAAACACAGTGAAGATGATTGATTGAAACGCTTAAAGTCCGTCATCCCAGAAACCGCCAAACTCTGAACTTGTAGGCTTTCTCAAAACTTACCTGGCGGTTATCAGGGATCCATCATGCATGGAAGGTTCAGTGGACTGTGGATCCCCGATAATCGCTACTGTAAATCCAATCGATAATGAAAAGATCAGCATTAAGCGCTTTAATTGATGACAAAGAGCGAGGATGACGACGGTTTGGCTTCATCGATAAAAAACTAATCTGTTCAATCAATCATAATTAATGAGTCAAGGTACTAGTGCTAATATTATTAGCTCATATACCCACCACACTCCCTCATCAATTGCAGCAGTGCTTCACTCTCAACTCCGCTCACAAACAACACTCCTTTGTGGTTCATGTAGTTGGAATCAGGGCGATTAAAATCTAATGGTTCACCATGAATATCGCTCACCCATCCGGTTACTGAGGCTTGGGTGAGAGCTGCAGTGGCACTGAAATCCCAAAGGCTACCGCCTCCCTTTTGGGATTTAGGGAGTTTGAGGTAACAAGCAGGTGCATTTTCTAATACCCCGATAGCATTCATCACAGCACCGAAACTATTTACTATCTTCAATCTGCTATACCCTTGTTGATGAACGAACGCTTCCAGTTTTTTTATGCAGAGAGCACAACGCGGGTCTTTTTCAAAGCTGCGGTCGATATATAACGTCAAATAGTGATTGTCAGCTTTTGGTTGCCAGGGCATACCGTTTTTCAGCACTTTCTCAGTTTCAACATTACGATTGTAATCATGGTTGATTGCCTGGTACGTATCGCCTGTACTTGGGTTGTGTACTACGCCAATGATGGGCCTACCCGATTTTTCCACCAGCGCAATGGAGACAGCAAAGCCATTCGAACCTTCGATATAAGGTAAGGTGCCATCGAGCGGATCAATACACCAATAATACGGCTTCTGGAACCGAGGGTGACCGGATACATCTTTCTCACTGGCATTTTCTTCACTGAGCACCGCAAAATCGAACGCTTTGATGCTGGGTTGAAGAATATCAAGAATGATGGCTTGGCTATCAAGATCCACCTGAGTAACCACCTGCGCACTCAAACTGCTACCTGCTTTTTTCTGATTGACGTGCAGTTGTGTTCTGTCGAACTTGGCAATGTATTCGCCCGCTTTTAACGCGGCCTGTGTTGCCAGTTGTAATAATTGCTGCAGTTGCTGGGAGGAAAGCATCATGGTGTTACCTCAACTGGGCTAACGCTTGCTGGGTTAAGCCTTCGGTATAGGGATTTATTTTCCAATGGCCGGGACACCAACCTTTGACGAAACGCTGAAAATCCGCCCATGCCACACAATAAAGCGGCCGCCATTCTTGCTCAACTTGCTCTGGATCAACCTGTGGTTGCAGCTCACTTAATGCATGTTTGAGTTTGGCAAAATAATGATCTAGCAGATCAGGGACACGGTTTTCACATTCATCAAAAGGTACACAGCTGCTGAGCAGCAAGACGACATCTTTCATACCGCACCCTTTGCCTACGTACTGAAAATCAACAGCCGCAACGTGATCGCCTGCCGGAGTAAAGCAGAAATTGGCAAGTTTGGCATCGCCATGAACCAGTGTCTGGAAACGACAGCTCTTCAATGCCTGGTCAATTTTATCTGCAGCGTCTTTGAGCGCTAAATCGGTTAAAGCCGCTAACTCATCTGGGCGTGTATCAAGATGCCAATAGGTGCCGCAGGCCCATAAGCCCTTAGGCTCTGCTGCAAGATGCTGGGCATGAAAGTAAGCCAGCCAGGTTAAACAGGCTTTCACCTGTGCGTGTTCAACCTCTTTTTGCACCTCACTAAAACCAAGCAAGTTCAGATCTTCCAGAATGAGCAGGATTTCACCATCTTTCGCATCAACAAACAGGCATTTTGGTACCGGGCACTGCTCGACACATTGATTGGCAAAGTGCTGATACCAGTTCACTTCTACTTGGTAGGAAGTTAACTTACGTTGATGTGATGTCGCTGTATTCCAACCACGAGGGTGGTGTTTCGGTTGGGGCAATTTGATGTGCTTGACGATCACCGAGGGATATTGGCTACCGATAAGCGTGGCGCGAAATAGCTCTCCGTATCCGCCCCATAACGATTGGATTAACTGCGTACTGGCAACGGTCTCGGCACCAACAGCTTGAGCGACTTTGTGCAAAACATCGGTAGAGATTGCCATACTTTGCTCATTGATAATAATCATTGGCAATAGTGTACAAAATAGTACTGAGGATAGGTGACTATTATGCTAAATACGCCGAGACTTTGTTTATTATTTATTGTTTATTATTAATACCAGATACCAAAAGGGAGGCACTTGGCGCCTCCCTTTTGGTATTAGATACACTTGCAAAAATGATTAAGGGATAAAGCCTACCTTTTTGCAGTCACAGTCGCCGGCATCGGTGACAGTTTTTGAGCGATCTGCGAAGTTAAGCGAGACATGCCTTCAGACAAGGCTTTAACCTGAGCATCATAGCCGTCTTTTTCCAGAGGCACCTGAAAGTGGAATGGATAGACACCTTGCAACTTGCCTTTACCATCAAGCATTAACCACTCACCACTGACTTTTACCCTACCCGAGTAATGGCCATTAAACTGATTTAATTTAACCTGCAACCTTGGCAACCCGACCGCCGAGAAGGCCGGGCTCAGCTCCGTTGGCCAATATGCCGACTGCTTAAGACGCAGATCATCTTTAATCTTGCGGGTTAATTGATCCGAGATACTTTCCGCCCACAAGTTCTGCCGCGCCTGTACCACCTCTGTATCACTGATCTGGTAGACCAGACCGGCGCCTGCCAGGTGTTCTGCCATTTCCACCGGACGCACCACCAGCAGCGGCTGGTTTGTCCCACTCTGAGCCGCATCCCCTTGCACACTGACCGGCAGCAAGTAAGTGTTACTTACCGCTTCTGGCTGGCTGCTGCAACCTGTTAATGCTACGACCAATAGTAATAACCACTTTTGCATTATTGATGTCCTCCCGCCGGGATCGGATCTTCGGCGTTTTCACCACTGAAGATTAAAGAGTTAGGTTTTTCGTTCAATTGTCGCGCCACCGGTTGTAATTCAGACATCACTTGTTCAAAACGAGATAAGGCTTCTTCGAAATTACGATAAGGAGCGGCATCCGGACCAAATCCATTCAGCGTTGATTGGATCTGTTGCAGACTTTCACGGATCTCACCAGGGATCGCCTGTGTATCATTCTGCGCTAATAATGCATTCAGATCGTTTGCAACCTTTTCAGCGGCCATTAACGTCTTCTGAGACGCATTCAAACTCTTGGTCAGTGCCGTTAATGTATCTTCAACAGGCAAATCATTAAATTTATTAAGAAAGCCACTTACTTGCTTCTGTATTTCAGCAAGGCCGCCCGCATGGGTAGGAAAGAGAACGTAGCCGTCATATTTAACGATCTCAGGCATTTCTGCTTTCGGATAAAACTCGATATCAATGAACAGCGCCCCCGTCAGTAGATTATCGGTTTTCAGTGTCGCCCGCAGACCTTGCTTGAATTCTCGCGCCAGGCGCAGCTTCATTTCATCTAACGATTCATAGTTCATATGATCGTGAATACGCTCAAGTTCAATACGCACTAATACAGGGATCTGCTTTGTCGCAAATCCTTCATTTTTTGTCGGCATACGCAAAGGCACTTTTTTCACCGTACCAATACGAATACCGCGATATTCAACGGGTGCTTCTGCTTTCAGCCCGCGTATTGATTCATCGAACATCATCACGAATTCAAGATACTGTTCGAAGTTGCGTTCACGCATTTGTTTCAGATTATGATACAACTTGAATTGGCTCATCTGCGTGGTTACGAGTTCACCTTCTTCTGAGCCTTTCGGTACTCGGAAGCTTACCCCGCCCGTAATAAGTGACTCAATCGAGCCAATCTGCAAATTAAAGCCTTCCGCCGACATCTGCATATCAACGCCAGATGTTAGCCAGAACCGGGTATGATCGCGGATCAAACTGTCATACGGTTGGAAAATGAACAGCTGATAGTTCGCCTTCTTGGTCGTTGTATCAAAGCTCACCTTCTCAACCCGGCCAACCGTAAAACCTTCATACAGTACCGGATCACCCACCCCTAATTTTCCCGCTTCACGATGCGTCAAAACCAAACGTAACCCCTTAGCATCTGCAGGTGCAACAGGTGGTGTTTCCAATACGGTAAAACGCAGCTGTTCTTTAGGTTTAACCCCGGGTTGCAGTTCAATATAAGAACCCGACAACAGCGTTTCTAATCCTGAAACACCTTCTTTACCAATACGCGGTTTCACCACCCAAAATCGCGTATCTTCTTTTAGCATGCGCTCGGCATCTTTATTCATCGCGGCCTTAGCAATAATATAACTGTAATCATCACTCAGCTTCACACTGGTGATCACCCCCACTTTGACATTCAGCGATTTAATTTCCGTTTTACCAACTTCAATCCCTTCCGCTGTTTTCAGTTTTAAGGTCACTTCCGGCCCCTTGCTCCCGACATACTGAACCAGCATCCAAATACCTATTGCTACTGCAACAATAGGTACCAACCATATCGTTGAGATCTGTTTTATATTTTGTACTTCAGCCTTTGCGGGCTTGTTATCACTCATAGTCAGGCTTCTCATTAAAATTAGAAATAACTGTCAACTTAGTGTCATGTTCTGAACCAGCACGAATGGTCGTTTGTTGCTGCTTATTGTCTGATGATGACCAAAAGACACGCGGATCAAATGTCATTGCCGACAACATGGTAAATATCACCACAACGGCAAACGACAGTGCCCCCGGTCCGGGAAAAATCGCCATCAGGTTTTGTAACTGGACCAGCGCAACCAAAATAGCTACCACAAAAATATCAATCATCGACCAACGACCTATCAACTCAGTCATGCGATATAGTCGTAATCGCTGAATCGCCTGTTTTGTTGATTTGCCACTGGTGGTACGCCGGGCACAGATAAAGAGCCAGATCAAAGAAAAAATCTTGCCAAGGGGAATGACGACACTGGCAAGAAAAATCACCATCGCAATGGGGTACGATCCAAGCTGCCACAACAAAACAACCCCACCCATAATGGTTGAACCTTCACTGTTACCCATGCTGACGGTATACATAATCGGATATAAATTGGCCGGAATATAAAACACCGCCGACGTAATAAGGAACGCCCATGACCGTTGCAGGTTCTGGTTGGGGTTGTAGTGGTGTAATGCGCTGTTACAGCGACTGCATTTTACATGTGCCGTTTCTGGTAAAGGATTCAGTTGTGAGCAGGTATGGCAGCTGACATGATTCGCAGACATATGACTATCACCGGCTTTTACGTCTTCTAACCTTTGTATCGGAATAAACTGTTGCCATAACCAAATACGATCAACCATCGACACGCATTTAACCAACAACATGGTATAAGCACAAAAGGCCCAAAATGACATGCCCAAGCCGACATCGGCAAGTGAGGCAATTTTAATCAGGCTGACCAGAACACCAATCAAAAACACGTCAACCATGATCCAGGGCTCGATCCGAAAAACAGCCCTGAACAACCATTTGGTAAAACGCAGTCCATCGTTAACTTTACCGGTATGACGATGTCGCGATGCTTTACGATACAAATACAGCACCGCAGTAATATAGCCAGCAGGCAACACCACAACCGTAAATAACAACAGCAAGGCTAACAAGCTGTTCTCGAAATGCTTTAACATTTCAATAGCATGCAGCAAGGTAATCTGTTGCGTAGCACCTTGAACACTGAATGACATAAATGGAAAACTGAGACTCAGAGCCAGCATAATTAAGCACGCGATGCCATATGCAAAAGGACGCTCGAATGGCAGGCTGATCTGGGTGAGCAGGGTATGGTGACAACGTGGACACTGTACTTTTTGCCCATCAGACATCTCGGGCAATGCGACCACTAATCCACATTCTTCGCAGGCAATCATCGTTTCTGGTGTCTGATATTGTGTCATGTGCAAGTTTGGTTCACTTAACACTTACTACCTCATTAATGGAAATACTCAGATAAACAGCAGATAAAAGGTAAGATAAAATCAATACATACAATAAGATATAAAGAAATGTATATTCCCCTCAGCAGTACTGACGGCATATTTTAGAGGGCAACTTATCAAATGCAGCTTAACTTAAGCTTAACCCTCATTGATTAGCTCAATGATTACTTCAAATATTATCAAAGCATTATCAAAGCTTTATCAGAAATTGGTCGCAACTCAAGCAAACGCTAGAGGAAGGCATTAACTAATCGCTTTATCGTATGTGGCCATTGCATGGTTACAACACGCCCATCATCGCATTTTTATGATTTCTGGCTAAACAGTAGTATTTCGGCCTCTTTGTTCGGTTTACGGCAAAACCATAAGCAACAAATATCACTATAAATTGTTACTGTTAGGTAAAGAAATGGATAAAGTTAAAAGCCAAACGTTTGCGTAATCGCTAACGCTCCCTTTGCGCAATTTTACCTGTTCAAGATCACATTCAGTGCTGTTATAGTTTCATCATAATTCATGCACAAGACCATTCGGGGCAAGGAATCTCCCCCTTTATATCAATCGCAGAATTGATAACAGACTCATGATGAGGTGATTGGCAAAACTAGAGGGTAACATTATGGAATTCAACACAGTTGAAATATTGGGCTATGCGTCGTCACTAATGGTGGCAGCTTCACTAATGATGAAAGACATCGTATGGCTTCGTGTTCTGAACTTCGTTGGTTGTGTACTTTTCACAACTTACGGTTTTATGATCGATGCAATGCCAGTGGTTGTAACAAACGGTTTTATTGCTTGTGTAAATATTTACTTCCTTGCAAAAATGCAGCAAGAGAAAAATAAACAAACTAATCTTGCATGCGATGCCGCATAATAAGTAAACCATCACACACTGTGAAATTGAGCCAACAGCAAATCTGTTGGCTTTTTTGTGCTCTAATGAAATGAATAAAGAAAAAGCCGCGTATTACTACGCGGCTTATGCTTTATGATGGGGAGGTTAGTTACTCCAAGCCAATCTGCTTGTTCCAATCGGCATTATCCCAAAACAGATACTCTTCAGCGATACGACCATTTTCCCAACGGGCGATTGTAGCAATCTTAATACGTACTTTTTTGTTCGTTGGTTGCAAAACTGTACCGTCTGGTAATGTTATCGGCTTAACCCATTTGCCCTCAGAAATACTGATGCCTGCCGTCCATTCTCCAAAGCCAAACCCGACAATATGATCGGTTACTTTGAAATCAAAGGTGTCAAAAAGAAAATGCAGCTCCTCTGAGTGAGGTGAGAATGGTGATGTTTGAGTACCATCGGGGTTATGGACAATCACATTATCAGCATGAATTTCGCCGATACGTTTCATATCCCGATGATTAAAAGCCTMCAAGTCCAGCTCGTCAAATATCTCCAGGTGTCTTGCTGTCTGAGATCTCTCAGCTTCATGAGTCGCTATCTGTGATTCAAGCTCTGCGATTTTTGCTTTGAGTTCAGAAACACTTTCAGAGGCGTAGGCCGTATTTAATGTAAGTCCAAACATTAGGGATAAAGCAAATAAATTCTTCATGAGTTTTTTCATGGTCTTTCTCCAGATTTAATTGGGGGGTTATTACCTTCAAAGCATGCGATTAAGTACGTCATTTTCTCTGTCAAACAGTCTATGTTTTATCGCTCCTGCCACATGAGCCACAATGACTGCGATAAATGCATAGGATGCCCACTTATGCAGGAAATTAGCGACGTCGAAAACCGGCTTGCTATTCGGGATCAACTCTGGCAAATCCATACCAAAGAAGTGTACACCGCTGCTGTACTCGTATGCGCTTGATTGGATATAGCCAAGTATCGGTATAACCACCATCAGTATGTACAGCGCCCTATGGGCCGCTTTAGCTGCCAGCTTCTCATGTCGAGGCATACCCTTCGGTAAATCGGGTAACGCATGACGCGGCTTGTTCACCAGGCGAACCGCAACAAACAAAAAAGCAAGAATGCCAAATGACTTATGCCAGAAATACAGCGACTCCGAATATTCCATGTTGTCCATGTCAAAGGGGGTCATGTAGATCCCTAGCACAAGTAAGCCAATGATCAGCGCGGCACTCAGCCAATGAATAGCTCTGATTGATACTGGATATTTCATAATTAAATCCTGCTGCAACAATTGATATAATACTTTTTTACAGCCCAGGAACGGGCAGTCCACCCCAGGCTCTGAAAATTTGGCCCGTTTCTTTGCCTTCTATGGCCTCGATATAGTAATTAGCAACTTGCTCAGCACTGACCAGCCCCTTACCTGCCCGCTCAGGTTCAACCACCGGTGCCGGGCTTACCACGTTCAGGCGCAAACCGCGTTCTAACAACGGTGCCGTATGCTGTACAAAAGTGTCGATAGCCGCGTTGAATGGCCCCGTCGCAATACTGTACGGATTAGGGTAATGGCTAAGGAAACCACTGGTCAGGGTGATGGAACCATTTCCGTTTAAATATTTTTCGGCATAGCGGACAATTCTGAACTGGGCTACTAATTTACGTTCCGCGCCAAAGCGAAAATCATCATCTGATAGCTCATGGTAGGCCTTGAACACACTGTCAGCCCCAACTACCACAACGACCGCGTCAAGCACACCCACTTGGTCGAATACCGACTTTACGGATTTCTCATCAGTATAGTCAGCGACAATATCACCTGTGCGAGAGCCAACTTTTATCACCTCATGTCTAGCCGATAATTGGTTGACGACTTTGCTTCCGATTTTTCCTGATGCACCGAAAACGGCAATTCTCATCGTGTTCACCTTGTTATCTGTTATGTCATTGAAGAGGAGTTTAGGTGATTTACTTAATTTCCAGAATACGGTTTAATGTGAAATGATTTTTTCTAATTTGCGAAATTATGGATAAACTCAAAGCGATGGCGATTTTTGTTGAAATCGCTGAACAGGGATCGATGTCAGCCGCTGCGCGAAAGCTCAGTGTCGTCAACTCAGTAGTCAGCAAAAATCTCACTGAGTTGGAAACCTGGCTGGGGCGAAAGTTAATCTATCGCTCAACCCGGAATATGCGATTAACACAAGACGGGCATAAATATCTGGTGCAGTTCAGAGATATATTGAACAGCATTAATAAGTTGGAGATCCCAGCAGATGAAGAGGAACAAGGTGTCCAGGGCGTCGTCAAAATTACCGCTCCGATCTATATCGGCCAAGAAATGCTTGTACCTCATTTACCAGATTTTCATCAGCAATTTCCTCTGGTGAAACTGCATGTTGTGCTAAGTGATGATTTTGAAGATATGATTGATCAGGGATTTGACGTGGCTTTGCGGGCTTCACAGATGCTCGACTCAAGTTTCATCTCTCGTAGCCTATCCAGAGTGTCATTAACCCTCGTGGCGAGCCCCGACTATATACAAAAATACGGCGCCCCTTCTTCTCCCAAAGAATTAAAAATGCATCATTGCTTGATAGAAGGTGATCTGGATGCTCAAAAACGTTGGAGGTTTAAAAACCGTAACAATGAGCAAATGACTGTCGCTGTCGATGGTTCAATTTATACTAATTCTGGCGGGAGTATCAAACAACTATGCGAGAAGGGATTAGGGATCGCACAACTTCCCTACTTTTTTGTTGATGAAAGTATTGCCAGTGGTAAGTTGGTAGAAATGTTACCTGAATATGCTCTGGATAATTTCTACCTCCATTTGCTTTACCATCAAAAAGGGACACGAAACCGAGCAATTAAAGCAGTTGTTGAATATTTTGTTACTCAGCTATCGGAAGTCCGTTAAGTCACCTTCATGACGAACAAATGATACTGATGTGAAGATGAGACATTACTTAACGTCATTGGTCCGTTGGATTCTTTCCGGCCTCATAGGGTTCAAATTGCAACTCACAAAGCCTTTGATACAGTTCGGATTTCTTCAGCAACTGAGCATGAGTACCACAGGCCAATATTTTACCCTTGTCCAAGAGCACTATAGTATCGGCATGAATCACCGTAGAAAGTCGGTGCGCAATAATCAACGTGGTACGATTTTTCATTAGCTCATTCAACGCCGCCTGAACATGAGACTCACTTTCGGCATCTAAGGCGCTGGTTGCTTCATCCAGTAACAGCACATCCGGATCTTTGAGAATCGCCCTGGCAAGGGCTATACGTTGTTTTTGCCCACCAGATAAACGGACGCCCTGCTCACCCAGATAGCTCTTATACCCTTCGGGTAACTCCAGAATAAATTCATGAGCGTGAGCCCGCTCTGCAGCCCAAATAACCTCTTCATCCGATGCCTCGGGACGGCCATAACGAATGTTATGCCAAACATCGGAGCTAAACATGATCGGCTGCTGTTGCACCATCCCCATCTGCTGGCGAAGAAACTTGGGATCGAGTTGCTGAATGGGCGCATTTTTAAATCGGATTTCGCCTTTAAAGGGATCATAAAAACGCTGCAACAGCTCAAAAACTGTCGTTTTCCCGGCCCCTGAAGGCCCCACCAAAGCAACAACCTGCCCTTTATTTATTTCCAGATTGATGCCTTTAAGCGCTGGGCTATTGGGCCGCGACGGATAACTGAAATCAACCTGATCAAAGGCAATAACGGTATCGGCTAAATCATCTAATTGCGCCAACTGTTGAGGGGCCTGAATCTCACTCTCCACCGCCAATAACTCAAACAGACGTTCGGCAGAGCCCGATGCCCGCTGTAACTCACCGTATACTTCAGAAATGGTTGCTAGTGACATGGCAACCATAATGGCGTAAAAGACAAAGGCCGCCAATTCCCCTTCACTGATGTTACCCGCCAAAACATCCATGCCGCCGATCCAAAGCATGATGCTGATGGCACCAAACACCAAAAAGATAACTGTCGCGATAAGAATGGATCGTTGCTTTATTCTTTGCCGGGCCACGGCAAAAGCAGTTTCAACTTCGGCACCAAAAGCCGCTCTTTCTTGTCTCTCTCGGGTATAGCTTTGAACCACCTTAATATTCTGGATGATCTCACCGGCATATGTCCCTACCTCTGCGATACTGGCCTGGCTTTTTCGCGCCAGACGTCGTACCTTGCGCCCATAAAAAAGCATCGGCATTAACACCACAGGTACACACGCCATTACCATCAGGGTTAACTTCGGGTTAGTGATCACCAGCATCAGCAAGCCGCCTGCAAACATAAGCACACTGCGCAGAGCCATTGACAATGAAGAACCAATGATAGATTGCAACAAGGTGGTATCTGTCGTCAGGCGCGACATAATTTCACCACTGCGGTTTTCTTCAAAATAGCTCGGATGAAGACCGAGCAACCGGTCAAAAACGGCCTTGCGAATATCAGCGCTGACTCTCTCTCCAAGCCAGGACATCAGATAAAACCGGGTAAAAGTACCCACTGCCAAAATGGTGATCATAATGACCATCACCCCAATCGCGTGGCCTAACTGCTCTTTTGAGCCCGCAATAAAGCCATTGTCGATGATCATTTTTACGCCCTGCCCAATCGACAGGCTAACTACCGCAGTCACCACTAAGGCCAGCATAGCCGCTGCAACCCTCTTTTTATAGGGCCGCACAAAGCTGAGTATTGGCCACAAAGTATCTAATGCTCGTTTATCTTGAACTTTGTCAGTCTTATCGAGGGTCATAACCTACCGTGTTATTCCTTATTCAATGGATAAATAATACCAATCGGGATAACTGCGTTGTTACAGATGAAATAGAAATGAGGCGACATAGTCAATACTTTAGCAGATAAGATAGTGACGGAATGAGTTGTGGATAAGAATTGGCAATCCCCGTAAAGGATTGATTCACCTGATTGGGGTTTAAGTCAGCGGCCAGTACAGCAAGGTTACCGGTAAGGTCGGCAGATAAAACTGCCTGGGCGATTTGAGTGCGTTTTGATGTTTTCATAGCGCCAGTGTGGCGCTATTTAGTAAGGGGGCGTGGTGGAAGCGTTTCCTAAAAAACCGAGCATAACCGCAATGAAAGTCTCCCTTTTGCTCATTTGCCTACATTTCAGGCTCGGAGCTCATTTCGTTTGATTAATGCAGCTTTCGTGTGCAGAAATGAAATAAACTTACAGTCACTTTTGTGCATTGTACTGCATACATAAGTCCAACAAAAAGCGCATAATGCAGATTAACAGGCTGGATTGATGTTTTTTAGCATAAAAATCATCGRTTTAACATAATTGGTATAATGTACACCTAAACAGAACAGAACAAGTAAGTTGGAAAAATTTGTAAATTAAATTTTTGTATCAGAGGTTGATTTGAGGCATTTTGAAGATACATTTATTCTGATTTTTTGTTGTATAACATTAATGTTGTCTGGGTTTGCTTTTTCATTATTTTTTAGTGAGGAAGGAGTTGTTTCTTTTTTATCAACATTCTCAAGCATTGCAACCATTTTGGGTTTTATTTTAGCAGTCTATGTTTATTGCACTTGGAGAAAACAAGAAGCAGATAAAAAGCAATTCGATGTTATTCATAAAATCCAAACAAAACTTCATGATTTAAGCTTTGTTTACAAGGAATTATTATCTAGTGGGTTCATGCCAGCCGATGGTTATGGCATAGACTTTGCCAAGGTAGGGAAAACCAATGATTCGAATTTATTAGTCATTGAAGCGAAAAAGATTTTCAACAATATTGAGTTATTGACCAGACATTATTATGCGTTTGAACGGAATGATAAAGCTGTTAGCAATCAAGTTCCTAAATCTTTTTTAAACTCACCTATTGACAGTGATAAGCTTTGTAAGCTACATCAATTCATTCACAATTCTTATCGTTTTATTGGCATTTTTGAAAAAGATCATTATCTAGTTCAAACGCATAATGGTATTTATTCATCTAAGCACAACAAGATTCTTTCTTATGAATTAAGTATTAATGTAAACATTAATACACATGGTAAGTTATCTTTAATGCTACAAAATGAGATTTCAAATATTAGTGAAGRGTTAAGGAAAATCATACACCCCGTCTAGTAATACGGGGTGAAAGTCTTCTCTTTCGATGAAGCCAATAAATGGGTAGAACTTGCTCTTTGAGTGAGTTTCCTCGCATCACTCCTATTAACATTTCTCTCGGGTCGAGGATTCAAGTTTTGTGCGGTTCAACGTCCCCCTTATAGGACAGGCATACTTAAGAAACCATCAATCCTGTTAGTTTCACTCCATAGCAACACCAATCCCAATCTGATCCTCTGCCCCTTTTAAAGTCTTGCATATGAACTATGGTCATTATTCAACCAGCAAGGATTGACTCATGACCACCGCCAGAAAACAACAAATATGCTTGGAATCAACACCCTACTACCACTGTGTTTCACGCTGTGTGCGGCGCACCTTTCTCTGTGGTTACGATGAAGCAACAGAAACGTCTTTTGAACACCGTCGCGAGTGGATTGAAACGAAGATCAAACAACTCAGCAGTATCTATTGCATTGATATTTGTGCCTACTCAGTAATGAGT
>NZ_JAKJSP010000055.1:0-48580 GCF_050337085.1 Photobacterium sagamiensis
CCCTATGGGAACCCTTTTTTTATAAGTTTTAAACCCAAACCACGTTGAGGATATAGAGTTACTTTCTGCGCCGGAGCAGGCCGACAGCGGCAAGAGAGAGCAGGCCAAGTAGTGGGACAGATCCTCCGCTGCTGTTAGTATTAGAGCCAATTTCAGTCTCAGTGTTACTTTCAGTCTCAGTGTTACTTTCAGTATCAGTGGCACTTGCAGTCTCAGTGGCACTTGCAGTCTCAGTGTTACTTTCAGTATCAGTGTTACTTTCAGTATCAGTGTTACTTTCAGTATCAGTGGTATTTTCAGTCTCAGTGTTACTTTCAGGATCAGTGCTAGTCCCTTTCTTTAGTTCGTCATTAAGTTCGAACGGGTCCAGGCTGAAAGTGGCTGGTGCTTGACCCGTTAAATCAACGCCCGTTGTCGATTCTATCCAATCCAGATAAGTTGATAATTGCGTATACAAGCCATTAAATTGTTCACCTGAAACGCCTGAATTTTTCCCATCACAGTCTGGGCCATTACTGGTTACCCCGACAACACGCAGGCCTTTATCAGAATCTGATATATGGAGCGGATTTTGCCAGATTAACGGACCGCCTGAGTCACCGATACAAACGTCTTTTTTCAGTGCAGGATCATTAGAGTCAGCGCAGACAAAATGAGCTTCATCTTTTACGGGGTACGGTGTATCACATAGTAAATCGGGGATACCGGCAAGTTTTACGACTTGTAATTCACTTGGCGGCAAATCAGTCTCGGTGGTATCACCCCAGCCTGATGCAATCAGGGTTGCTTGAGAATAAGCGCCAGAGACCCAGGTAGTGGCAAATTCTTCATCAGCCAGAGCTTGTTCGGCTAAGGTGGCCACTTTTATCGGCTTAGCCACATTATAAAGAGAACGATCAACCATCATAACGGCAACATCTTTATCTAAACTTTCATCATGAACAGCTTTATAGGTAATATTGAAGATGTATTTATTGTCAATACTCGCGGTATTGCCCTGCGGTATGTAGCTGGTACCGGCAATGAGGGTGTTAGATATTGATGGAGCAATACAATGCGCGGCAGTGACAACCCAGTATTCGGAAATAACCACAGCGCCACAGCCGGAGATATAACTGTCCGCCGTGAGGATCGCTGCTTGCCAAGGCAGCAGGTTATTCGCATAGTCTGAAGCATTGTCACCGTTGAGAACCTTAGCTTGTGGAGTAGCCAGGGATTGCTCGGTTTCCTGCGCCATGGCTGGTGGCAGCATCATGGCCATGAACACCGCGGTTAAAGAGAGTTTTTGATTTATCATCCTGATACCAAATGTACTGCGTTTAATGAGAACATATAGACCTGTGGTCCTAATGACTATGATGGCTATACCCGGACCACTTCAAAATGCAGAGTTCAGCGAGAATTCAGTGGCTTTTAGGCAAGGCGGTATTATTAACGAATAGCAGCTCTCTATGTAACAGGATGCATTACTTTTGCGAATAGCACCTTGCATAACTGTAAAACGCCTCAATTGTTTGCTTTTTTTAATATTTAACAAAGATTGATTATATGAGGGGGGAAATTACGTTTCCGTGCGGTGAATATGACGTCCTGGTCATTTATTCTGGGTATTTTGCCGCTGATATTTGCGTCAGGTGCCGGTCATATCAGTCAGAACTCTCTGGGTATCTCACTGACGGGCGGTCTGTTATTTGTGTTGCTTGCCGGTACTTTCCTCATTCCGGGCTTCTTTGCTGTTATTCAGCGCCGCCGTGAAAAAATCCATAGTGGCTCAACCAAGCTGGTGGAATTAGCTGACGAGTAATATCAATTAGCGTTATTAAATAAAAAGGGTTCCCAATGGGAACCCTTTTTTTATAAGTTTTAAACCCAAACCACGTTGAGGATATAGAGTTACTTTCTGCGCCGGAGCACGCCGACAGCAGCAAGAGAGAGCAGGCCAAGTAGCGGGACAGAGCCTCCGCTGCTGCTTCCGGTATTCGAGCTAATTTCACTAATAGTACCAATTTCAGTCTCAGTATCAGTATCAGTATTTGTCTCTTTCTCATTCTTTAATTCTTCATTAACCAATTCGAACGGATCCTGGCTGAACGTGGCAGCTGCCTGATTCGTTAAATCAACGCCTGTTGTCAATTCCATCCAGCTTAGATAATTCGATAATTGCGTATATAAGCCATTAAATTGTGAATCTGAAAGGCCCGAATTTTTTCTTTCACAGTCAGGCCCATTACTGGTTACCCCGACAACACGCAGGCCTTTGTCAGAATCTGATTTATGGGCCGGGTTCTGCCAGATTAACGGCCCGCCTGAGTCACCTGCACACACATCTTTTTTCAGTGCAGGATCATTAGAGTCAGCACAGACAAAAAATTGATCGCTTGCAGGGTTATACGATGTTGTACATTGTGAATCGGGGATGCCGGCAAGCTTTACGACTTGTAATTCACTCGGCGGTAAATAAGTCTCGGTGGTATCGCCCCAGCCTGATGCAATCAGTGTTGCTTGAGAATAAGAACCAGATACCCAGGTAGTGGCAAATTCTCCATCAGCAAGAACCTGCTCGGCCAAAGTGGCGACTTTTATCGGCTTTGAAACAGTGTAAAGTGAACGATCAACTTTCATCACAGCGATATCGTTATCAAGTTGGCTCGATACATTATGTCCATTATAGAGCGGATGCCGGTATTTCTCCGTCTCGATAATGTTAAATACGTATTTGCTGTCAAGACTTGCGGTGTTGCCTTGCGGGATAAAACTAGTACCTGCAATGAGAGTGTTAGAGATTGATGGATCAATACAATGTGCGGCTGTGACAATCCAGTATTCGGAAATAACCACAGCGCCACAGCCGGAGACATAACTGTCCGCCGTGAGGATCGCTGCTTGCCAAGGCAGCAGGTTATTCGCATAGTCTGAAGCATTGTCACCGTTGAGAACCTTAGCTTGTGGAGTGGCCAGGGATTGTTCGGTTTCCTGCGCCATGGCTGGTGACAGTGACAGAGCCATGAATATTGCGGTTAAAGCCAGTTTTTGATTCATTGTACTGATACCAAATGTACGATGTTTTAATTGGATGGTATAGAAATGCGTCATTTATATCTATTAGGAATATTATTTCTGTGAATGCCATTCAAGTTAATGTGAAATCCCTCAATCATTCGTATTTTCACAAGATCGAACAAAGATAGATTATCTTGCGCTGGCACAAAGTTAGGTGTGCTGACCCTCGCAACGGGTGGGGCTCCTCGGTAGAATAGGGTCTGTTCAATGCACCCTCAATATAAATAGGCGATTATGACTTTTAAACGTGTGATTGGTTTTGGCGTGGCGGGTAACTTTGCCGGCCATTTAGAGCAGGCTGGAGAGGCGAATGATTTCCTGACTGTTGAAGTCAAAGAACAAATTCAGCCGAAAGCCATTTTTCCGTTCTATGTGCCTTCGGAGAGCGCCGGGTTCTTATCCACTTATCCGCTCTCAAGCGATACCATTATTCCGCCAAATGATGCCGATAACTTACAAATAGAGCCTGAAGTTGCTCTGCTATGCGATATTGAATATCAGGATAACCGTGTTGTTGCTCTCAAGCCGACACGGTTTGCCGCTTATAATGACTGTTCGATTCGCAAACCGAATGCGAAGAAAATCAGTGAAAAAAAGAACTGGGGTGCGCATACCAAAGGTATCGCAGCCACCATGTTTGATATTGACGGGTTATCACAAGGTGGTGTGCTTGACCGCTACCGTATAGCTAGTTTTCATAAACGTGGAAATAAAGTTTCTCGTTACGGTGAAGATAGCCCTGTGGTTGGCTATAGCTACTTCCATGAAAAACTGCTGAACTGGATTGTTGATCGTATGAACCATCAACAGGATGTCGGCCCGACAGAGAACATTGCTGAGCATTTAGCAAACGCGCATTACCCTGAGCAGGCATTAATCAGTATCGGGGCAACGCGTTATACCGAATACGGTGAAACTCATTTTTTGCAGTCGGGTGATACCAGTATTGTCGTTGTTTATGATGGTGAGAAATACAGTCAGGAAGATGTTTCTCGAATGGCAACGAATAATGTTTTCGCTGAAGATAGCCTGTCAGCGCTTGTTCAACAGGTTGCTTAAATAGATTTGATTTTGAAAAAGAAAAAGCCTGACTTTCAGGCTTTTTCTATTGGTAGAAACGATGAATAACGTCCACTCTGAAACGAGATCAATCTTGCTCCAGGATGATTTTAGGATGGCTTGCTTAATCGCAGCCCGAGAAGTGAATTTGCCTGATTGGTATCTCGGGGCTGGTTTTTTGCGAAATGCTATTTGGGACCATTTACACCAAAAAACTGAGATGACACCGCTCAATGATGTTGATCTGGTCTATTTTGACCCGAGTGATACGTCTCTTAAAACCGAACAAATTATTACGGCAAAGCTGGTGGCAATGTGCCCTGATGTTGAATGGGAAGTTCGCAATCAAGCTCGCATGCATGAAAAGCATGGCCATTCGCCTTACCAAAATACTTCTGATGGTATCTCGCGGTGGGTTGAAGTACCGACTTGTGTCGGAGTAAGACTTGAACTCAGTGATGAGTTTACCTTTACGGCACCGTTCGGGCTGGAAGAAAATTGGTTATTAGATGTAAAAATAAATCCCCAAAACCCTCAACCGGCGATTTATCAGCAGCGTATTCAATCAAAGAACTGGCAGCAGATCTGGCCGAAGCTGAATTGCATCTTTTTCTAGATTCGCCAGAAGAGCTCAAGGGAGCCATTGGAGTGGGTGGAGTGCCTGTCTTCCTTAAACTCGCGGGTGCCTGTTGCAAGGCTCAGACTTAAGCCCCATTTAGGTTTGTAATAGACAAAGCCGGCGACAGCGGTCGCTTGTAAATGCTCAATGTTATTATCTGGAACTTCATCGGGACGATCCCCTTCAACGGTGATGTCATTAAAGCGGTAACGACCTTCAATACCCGTAAACAGATAATAGCCCGACGCGCTGGTCGAAAGCACGCTGACATCGAAGAACTTGCCAGGGGTAAAACCGACACTGCCAAAATTGGAATCTAAATGGGTGCCCCAGCGTCCAACAGCACCTAAAGCTGCTTCACTCTGATAGTTGCCGACATTGATCCGGCCTACGCCACTTACATCATATTGATCCATTAACCACGCCTGACTGCGGCTTAGCAGGCGGTGTCCCTGATAGCCCAGATTAAAGACGATCTGATTTTCAACCTGGTATTCCCACCCCTTGGGTTCATCCGATCTAATAAGGTAATGGATGAATTTCTGTCCTTCTTCCGCAAGCGCATTGGGACCGACGGTACCGAACATGAAACTATATTTATCGACCTGTGCCGGGGAGTATTGATAGATACCCGTTTCGAAAAATAATAACCCTGCGTAAGGATGTTCGTCGGGTACCGGCTCGGTTGCTTCAATATCCTCCGGCGTCCACATCTGCTGGCCAATACGGAAATTCCAACCCTGCGATGCGGCTGAATTTAACGGTAATAAACCGGCTATTTGACGAACAGGCGATGGTGCGGCCAATTCAAGCATATTGCTGGCCGCTGAGTTAAACTCAAGAAAAAGGCCGTTGGTATAGTTCTGATCGGTAGTGACAATACCATCGTTATCAATAGCAAAGGAAATGCTACCTGAGTTGTATGCCATAACTGTTGGTGAAAACAGAGAAGAAACGGTAAGGATACCCAGATAAATTTGTTTCATTTACAATCCTTGGCTACAACAGACAGGGTAAAAGATCAGACCGGGTTGATTGACGTTGCTAATTGGTCAAATATTTATCTAATTGTCTATTCAATATAGCGAATATTATTATCAGGCTGGTGAACAAAATTGTAACTTGATGCGAATACTAAAGTTACCAGTATACAAATTATTAAAGGAATACGGTATGTCGACAACATCCTCATCATTAGTCACGACTAAGTGGGTAGCTGAACATCTGAATGATTTAAACCTGGTTCTACTTGATGCCAGTTGGTATATGCCGGGCTCGGAAAGAAACCCCGAACAGGAATGGATAAATTGCCGTATTCCCGGTGCCAGGTTTTTTGATTTTGATACCAAGGTCAAAGATCCAGATGCTGAGCTACCCCATATGCTGCCTTCTCCCGAGCTGTTTGCTCAAGAGGTTTCTAAGTTGGGTATTACTAATCAGAATATGATCGTGGTATATGACAGTCATGGCCTGTTTTCAGCCCCGCGAGTGTGGTGGATGTTTAAAGCAATGGGGCATAAAAGTGTCGCAGTGCTTGACGGTGGATTGCCTGCCTGGTTGGAAGAGCAGCGCCCGACTGAAACCGGTGAGGTAATAAAACCCGTTACTTTTCATTACGAAGCCAAGTTGTTACCGGAATGGGTCATCAATGCCGATAATCTGAAATTGGTACTTGATGATCCTGATACGGTTGTTTTAGATGCACGTTCGGCTGCACGCTTTTATGGTACTCAGCCTGAACCGAGAGCTGGTGTAAGAAGCGGACATATGCCAAATGCCAAGAGTTTGCCTTTTAGTCAGTTGATTAAAGACGGACATTTTCTTGGATTAAAACAGTTAGAATCAAGGTTTGAGGCGGTTTCAGATTCTGAACAGCGTTTAATTTTCAGCTGTGGATCTGGTGTCACAGCTTGTATTCTGGCATTAGGCGCCGAACTGACAGGGCGTAAATTACTGACCGTTTATGATGGCTCTTGGACAGAGTGGGGCGCAGCGTTGAAGTATCCTGTTGTTCGATAGGTAGCTTTAACGATAGAGGTGGTGCGATATAGTTACGAGAGGTGAGAAAGCCTTTCGCATTATCGCTTAAGTTCTTTTCTTTATTCGCGCGACTGTTGAGTTCTCTCGGTTTTTTCTTTGTACATTGCCCTGTCAGCTCTTGCCAGAATGACGTCGGGATCACTCAAATTACCGGGATAGTAGGGAGCAAGGCCGATACTGAGATCGATGTTAAATGATTTTCTGGTATCGGTTGTGGCTTCGTAGAGTTTATCGATCCATTCATGGTAAAACGTTTGATCTTTTGATGGCATTAATACCACAAACTCATCTCCGCCTATGCGGAAGATCTGACTGCCTATTGGGGCCGTTTTGATCAATTGCCTGGCTATTGTGACGAGCAGTTTGTCACCTTGTTTATGGCCGTAGTTATCATTAACCTGTTTAAAATTATCAAGATCAATATAGGCTAAAATACCGCGCTGCAGATTAATGGCCATGTTGTCGAACTGGCGAAACAGCGCCCGGCGGTTTTGCAATTCTGTGAGGTCATCTTGTAAAGCCTGGCGGCTTAGCTCTCTTTCTAATGTTCGTGCTTTAATGATCTGAGAATTAAGATCGTCGATCAAACTTCGATGTTGATGCAGCATTTTAATAAAACAGAAACACATTAAAAAAACACCGATCTGCATAAAAGCATCATCAGTTTTATTAAGAAGCCAGTGGTCATCGAGTTCGGGGATCTCATCTAATAAATCGGCAATGACTCCGATACCGTAGCTTCCTAACGCGAGCAAAAGCCATAACTTCATCTCTGTGCCAAAATCTTCACGTAACAGCATGGCAATGAGGCTCAGCGTCAGGATTGAAATAACAACTTCAAAGCTTTCACTCGATGCGACGAAGGCAAAAAGCAATATACCGACGCAAGCAAGGATGGTTAATCGCATTGGGAGTTGAGAAATCTTGTGCATGATCTCCCTTAGAACACTAATCATTAATAATTCAGCGACATACTGTCAAAGTGAATGAATATGTACAAGTTGTTTACAAAATCATGTGGGGAAATCACGTGCAGGTCTTTTGTCGCGTTAAAAAAGAAAAATAAATGGGTCGAGATTGACTCTTCCATTTGTTGGTTATTGTACAAAATACAATATTGCTGGCAAAACCGAGGATGAGAAGTGCTCACGATTTGAGCGTCTCATCATAAAAATGAAAATAAGGCTTCAAATCAAAATAAGTTCAAAAACTATACAATCACTTTGGCCCAACTCTTACACTAAAGTTAGTTGATTGATTTTAAAGAAATAAAATACAAACCCTTCTTTCCTATTTTTTTATTGTATGTATGTTGTCGTCTCTTATTTTTGCAATCAATGTTTGATGGGTAGTTGTTTGTCGATCTCTCTGATATATAAGGGTTGTAACAAAATATTTCAGTTAACAACATTGTAACAGAGTGTGTTTTATGTTTATCCTAAGTAATGACTAGGAATTGTTGTGCTACAGCACATAGACATAACAATTAGAGAGGTCGGGAATTATGCTGACAATGGCTAGATCAATGCAACCGAACAAAGCGCTAATTTCTGAAAGGATCCAAAAACTGATTAAAGCGCTATCGAATGGCGTTTATGAACGCGAAGAAACCATCAAGCTTTGCTTGCTTGCCGCACTGGCAGGTGAAAGTGTGTTTCTTTTAGGCCCTCCAGGTATCGCTAAAAGTTTGATTGCTAAGCGTTTGATCCAGGCTTTTGATAACAGTAAATTTTTCGATTATCTGATGACCCGTTTTTCAACACCTGAAGAAGTGTTTGGCCCTTTGTCGATTCAGGAATTGAAAGATAATGGCAAATACGTTCGCCTGATCGATGGTTACTTACCGACTGCACAAGTTGTTTTCCTCGATGAAATCTGGAAAGCAGGCCCTGCCATCCTGAATACCCTACTGACTGTTGTTAATGAACGTACCTTTAAAAATGGTCAGGATGTACTTCCTGTTCCAATGCGTTTGCTTATTACGGCATCCAATGAATTGCCGGAAGAAGATAGCGGTCTGGATGCCTTGTATGACCGGATGTTAGTTCGCGTATTTGTTAATCGAATTCAAGAAAAACACAATTTTAAAGCGATGTTGATGGGTGAGAGCTCAGCGGCTCAGGAGATGGATCCGACCTTAACCATCAAAGATGAAGAATATGAACAATGGCAGGTGCATATTGACGAGGTAACGCTGTCAGAAGAGATCTTTGAAAAGATCTATCAGCTCAAATCGATGATCGAACAGCGTGCTGAAGCTGGTACAGATATGCCGTCTGAAGATAGCGAGTTATATATTTCTGACCGCCGCTGGAAAAAGTCTGTTCGTTTATTGAAAGCCAGCGCGTTTTTTAATGGTCGTGACGCCATTAACCCGCTTGACTTGTTGTTACTGCAAGACTGCCTGTGGCACAGCCCTGAATCACGCCATATCGTACGGTCTCTGTCCCAAGAATTTGCCATTGAAAAAGCCTTTGATCAGAGTATTTCTAAAGCCAATGCAACAGAAGCGCAGAACATTATCGATGAGGTTCATGATGATATTGCCGCGCAGCTGTGTATGACTTTCAGTCGTGAAACCATGATGCGTAAAGAATGCTTTAAACATGACTTCAGCACCGCTAAGCGCTACAACGTAAATCATAACCCGCGAATGATTAAGCTGGTTATGTTGCAGCAGAACCCGTCTGTTTCAGAGAAGGAAAAAGGGGACAGCCGTTGGGTATACGTCGACGGTGATGAGTTTGAGAAGAAGATTAAAACCGGTCAGTGTGATGTGTATGGTTTTGTAAATAAAAATACCCACCTGTGCCGTCTGCAGTTTGAAATTGATGCTCAGCAGCGGCTTGTGATTAAAGATATTGCGAACCGCTCTGTGCTGGTAGGTCTTGCCGGAGCAAAAGGTATTACTGCAGCCCAGCAGCAACAATGGCAACAAGACGTCGATAAAGCTTCAAGCAAAACACTCGATGCAGATCATAGTATTAAGGTATCTCGCAGCAGTTTCCGTGGTGCGCTTCCACATAATTTTATCGATAAAGATCTGCCGGTCATGATCGAACAGAGCATTGCCGATGCTGCTGATTCAGTATCAGATCTTAAACGGGTTATTGATAAAAGTGCCTTACGTATTTCGCATTTATCAGAGTACTTTGAATAAGAAAGGGGGCGGCCGATGGCAGTATCAGAAGGTATTAACCTAGCATTAATGCTCTCCGAGTCAGGGATCATCGATAATGCTGTACATGAGATGATGATGCGCCCCCAGCTGTTAATGGCGGCTGAAGCAAACTCTGGTGTTAAAATGGCGATGAAAAACCAGATCATGAAATGGCGTGGTCAGGTAAAACATCGTATGACCAAGACCAGTGTGGAAGAGCATTTTCAACAGGAAATGGATCTCTACCAAGAGGCCAGAAATTGGGAGCCGGATTATTTCTTTGATCAGGCAGACAAGATCGTAAAGAAGCTGGAAGGGCATTCTGCGTTTTACTTTAAGGCGAAAAGTCTGGTTGATAAAGAGCACCAGAAACACAATCCAATGTTTCAAAGTTATTTTTGTAATTTGTGGTATCAGCATTTATCACGGGCATTGCAAGAAGCGCAGTTGACGGAGCTGGAACAGCATAAAGAGAAGCTGCTGGCTGATTTATATCAGCGTATTGAAACCATGCAGCAGATGGAAGATGTCACTGAAGCGGGGGATGAGAAAAAAGCAGGCCGATTATGGGATATGGCTAAAGCAAACCTGACCCGAACAGATGTCGATACCATGAAATCCATCGCCTGCTTTTTGAAAAAAAATAATGGCTTGAAGGAAATTGCCGAAAAACTTGGCCGTATGGCGAATGAAATTGATGACCCGAATAAAGAGCGGGTGAAGTCAGAAGATTTGCGCATGGTCGAAGAGCGCAGTGACAGTGTCACTGATGATATCGTCGGGATCCATGAAAGTGATGATTTGTCGAAATTGTTGCCCAATGAAGCTATGTTTCTTGCGTACCCTGAGTTGGAAGTTGTCTTCTATAAGCATCTCGTTGATAAACGCCTGATGAATTACCGTGTACAGGGCACACAGCGAAAGCTCCGCAAAGTGAAAGCGTATAAGCGCCAAACCAAACAGGTTGAGCAGGACAAAGGCCCGTTTATTGTTTGTATTGATGCGTCAGGTTCTATGTCCGGTTTCCCTGAACAATGTGCGAAAGCACTGGCTTATGGCTTAATGCAGATTGCTTTAGCTGAGGATCGCGACTGCTACGTGATTATGTTTTCGACCCAGCAAATCACTTATGAGCTGACCAAACAGGATGGTTTAACAGAAGTACTGAACTTCTTATCTTATTCTTTCCATGGCGGAACTGATCTGGGTCCTGTGTTGGATCAGTCGATTGATTTGATGAGTAGCGGGAAATATAAAAACGCTGATTTGGTTGTACTATCAGATTTTATTGCCCCGTCACAACCGACAGAGATGCTCAAGCGAATTAATAAGCTTAAAGAGCAGAAAAACCGATTCCACGCTGTGAATTTATCCCGTTATGGTAATCCGGCATTAATGTCGGTATTTGACCACTGCTGGTCTTATCATCCATCGCAACTCGGTCGCTTATTGAAACGGCGCTGAGAAGCGCCTTTATCATTTTCTTCTAATGATACAACGACCTCAATTCGTTATTAAATTTGACTGAATTTCCAGCAGTCAGTTATGTCAGTACTTGTTGTTGTGGCGTCTCATGCTAATCTGCCTTAAGACATACCATTAAATCAAATAAAGGGTGAGGGAAGATCATGGATTTTAACTTTTCACAGAATGAAGCTCGTGTGATCGGTTGTTTGCTTGAAAAGGAAGATACCACTCCTGATCAATACCCATTGACATTAAATGCGCTGACAACAGCCTGTAATCAGAAAAGTAACCGTGACCCGGTATTGGCATTGGATGATGCCACGGTACTTGATACTGTTGAACAGTTAAAAGAAAAACGTATTATCAATGATGTTTCAAGTTTTGGTAGTCGTGTAGCCAAATTCCAGCACAGATTCTGCAATACTGAATTTGGTTCATTACAATTTACCAAACAAGAACGGGCAGCGATTTGCGTTATGTTACTGCGCGGGCCGCAAAGTGCTGGCGAAATTCGCACACGTACCAATCGCTTATGCAGTTTTAGTGATGTTAAAGAAGCGGAGGCTGTACTTGACGGTCTGGCTTCACATCCCAAAGGTCCATATATCGTTAAGTTTCCTCGTGAAGCGGGTAAGCGAGATTGCCGCTATATGCATTTGTTCAGTGGTGAGATAGATCTTGAAGCGTTAGCGACGCAAGCGTCACCGGTCGCAGCTTCATCCGCTACGGCTGAACGTCTGGCTCAGCTAGAAGAACAGGTATCGGCGATGAAACTTGAAATCACCGAACTAAAAGAGATGCTTGAGTCGTTGACATCATAATTTAGCTTTTAGTATTTCATCACAGAAGTTTTGACGAGTGCAGTCAGCAAGCTTCGTCATTCCGTAAAGTGAGGAACGAACTTATACGGAATCTAAGGTGTACACGGTTAGAATTGGATCCCGGATATCTCGTTCCTCAATTCCGGAATGACGTATTTAGGAGCTTCAACTGTTCAAAATACCACCAGAGATGCAACAGCTGCGCAGCTGGTCATTGTACAAACAATGATTGATGACCCCACTGAGTCTCAACCTGTATTGTGGTCTGTTTATCTCATTCGAACGGCGTCGAACAGTTTATATTGTGGCGTAACAACTGACGTACAGCGCCGCTTTACCGAACATCAGGGCAGTAAAAAAGGGGCGAAATACCTAAAGGGGAAAGGTCCTCTTACTTTAGTCTGGTCTGAAGCTGTCGGGGATAAGCGGAAAGCAATGCAACTGGAATACCGGATCAAGCGCTTGTCGAAGGCGAAAAAAGAAGCGATTGTGGCTAATTGTTTTCCGTTAGAGGCGATATAAACTGCAGGAATAGCGCTGCGTTGAACCGAGAATTGTTCATGCTGACATAATAACGTATCATCGTGTATCTGCTATGGATTGGTTTGATATTGTGATTATTAAGCTTCGACTGTTTATTTTTTCGTTATGTTGCTTACCTTTAACTGTAATGGGAACAGTGGTCGGTACTTCAGACAGCTCGCGAGAAACACGTGATGTGCTGAGAGAAAAGTTGATAGGGATCTATACAACGTTTCAATTGAAAGAATCGATTATTCAGGGCTGTGATCGTTTAGATAATGATGTGAGTAAACAGCTGAAACTAGCTTTTACTGAATATGGCACTGTTGCCAAAGATTATATTGACGAAGGAAAGAGACTTTTGACGGAAGAGCTTTCTGCCGTCGATGCGATGGAATGGAAAGCGGTACTTGCTGATTCTCAAAAGCATTTCCAGTCAAAATTTAGTCAAATGCCCTTATCCCAACTGACTCTTGAATGTCAGCAACTGACAAAAGAGATGACTGAAATTAATCAACGCGTTATCACATTGAAAAAACAATAAAAATTGCAGTATATTCTTCTCGTTACTACACTTATTTATATACCGGTTAGGTGTTACTCTTATGGCGCAAAAAGCCACGATTTACAAAGCCAATATCAATATTGCTGATTTGGATCGTCATGTTTATCTAGATATGACCCATACTATTGCCTGTCATCCTTCAGAAACGCTGCAGCGTATGATGCTGCGTCTTTTAGCGTGGGGCTTGAATGCTGATGAAAACCTTACCTTCACAAAAGGGGTAAGTGCTGCTGACGAACCTGACCTTTGGTGTAAGAGCCTGAGTGATGAAATTGAATTATGGATTGATCTTGGCTTGCCGGATGAAAAGCGTATCCGTAAAGCATCCAATAAATCTAAGCAGGTTATTATCTTCGCTTATGGCGATCGAGCGGCACCAATCTGGTGGCAGCAAAACAAGAACAAAATTACCCAGTTTGATAATATTTCGGTAGTCTACATCAAGGATGAAACTCTGGCTGAGCTTGAAGCACTGATTGAGCGTTCTATGCAGATTCAACTGACTATCGAAGGTGAACAAGGCTGGTTAAGTTCAAATAACGGGGATTGCACTATTACACCTGAATGGTGGCATCGCTAGTTCTACCTTGCTTAAATCGTATCGCAATGAGGGGATTTACCTGTAGCGGTTCGCATTGATACGTTTTTCAATGATAAATACAGACACCGCATACAAAACATTTATGTTTTGTATGCGGTGTCTGGCTTTTGAGCACATTACATCAATCAGGATAAATCCTTTTATGCTTGTACAGACGGTCGTTGCGAAACGCGCTCGTACCAATCTTGAATATGAGGAAACATTTCATCAATTGTGATTTCGAGATTTTTAATAAATCCGCACATCACAAAAGCTGTGATGTCGGCAACAGAAAATTTGTCTCCTGCAATATAAGCCGAGTTAGCTAACTGTTCATCAAGCGTCGGAAGGAATTCAACCACGCGCTGGCGCGACTCATGCCCCCAGCTTTCAACACAATTCTCTCTGTCTTTATAGATACCGGTAATATTTCGAAATGCTTGCATGGCCGTGCACAATCCTTGAAGTTCGACGACACGTTGCCACATCTCTACGTTAGCACGCTCTAGCGGGGTATCACCGAAAAGAGAAGGGGGCGATGGATAGATTTCATCGAAATAGCGACAAATAGCAATGGATTCGCAGATCGTCGTGCCGTCATCCAATTCTAATACCGGAATGCGGCCATTTATGCTTTTGGCTTTGAATTCATCAAAAAGGTTTTCTCCGCCACGAATATCAACGTTAACCCGTTCGATCTCAATTCCTTTTTCAGCAAGAAAAATACTTACTCGACGAGCACTCGGAGCGGGAGCCAGTTCGTAAATCTTCATGTTGTTCCCTTTATCTGATGTTCGGCTAGATTAAAACTTATGCAATGGTGGAGTGATCAGTCAAGAAATAGAGCGAATTTTAGAAGCTTAGGATTGGTGATGGCATAAGGCCGATGCTCGCGGAATAAGCACCGGCTTTTTATATAGTGTCTTATGCCGATTGGCATTCAGCCTTAACGGCATTTAAGCCTTGTTGCCAGAAAGCCACTTCCATACGGGTCGCAGTCTTGAAGATGTCGCATAAACGCTGACCTCGCGGGCTGTTTAGTGGAATATCTGCGATCATTAAATCAAGACGTTCCATACCAGATTTTGCCCCATTCTGGAAATCGTCACCACTGTATAGCTCGATCCAGCTATGGTAGGGATTACCTTCCATAACTGTATCTTCATGTTTGATCAGCTGCTGACCAATTTCTGCATAACCGACTGCACATGGTGCAAGGGCAACGTACAGATCAACCAGATCACCAGCCATGCCGGTTTCCAGTACATAGCGCGTGTATGCCACGGTGCCAAAATCTTCCTGCTCAGCTTCCATGTCCCTTTCAGTCAACCCCCATTGCGCGCAGTAGGTCATATGGTGGCAGGTTTCATTTTCGATTAGGGCATGCAAGCTAGGCAATGGCGCGCGCATTTCTTCTAGGGTCTGCGCTTTATAAATTGCCAGCGCATAGGCCCGGGCATAATGCTTTAAGAACAGAAAATCCTGTTTCAGATAGTGCAGATAGGCTTCGTGGTGTAGTTGTCCGTTCGCAAGCTGATTTACAAAACTGTGTTGCGTATAATCAATCCAGTTTTGCTGACAAGCACGAATTAGATCCTGATGATTCATTTTTGATTTAACCTTTAGAACAACGAGGGGCTTCGTACTGAGTGCCGAAGCCCTGATTGATAACTGACTGAGCTGTTGATTTACAGAACTATAGTTATAGCGTCGGCACGTAATCCTTTGCTTGCGGTGCTTTATCGATAATTTTGTGCTGATACATAAATTGTGCGAAGTCATCGTAACGCGCTTCATCAACGGCTGACGGACGCAGTGCGAAACGAGGCAGGGTGTCTCGCCATGCGCGGCGGTTCAGTTCGTTGTTTAGCGTATCGGGAGCGTAAGCAACAAACTCTTTCCATGCCTGGTCGGGGTGATTGATAATGTACTGGGTTGCCAGTTCAATAGCCCGGTTAAACTTCTTCAGTGTGACTCGGTCGTAGCTGTTTTTGTTTGCGACGACGATTAACTCATCGTATGGAGGTACACCGTGCTCTTCGGGGAAGAACGCCTTGGCTTTGTAGCCTTCCAGCTCAAGCTGATTAGTTTCAAAGTTACGCAGCCCGCCCCAGATAGCGTCGACTTTGCCTGAAGCCAGCGATGATGACAGCGCCCAGCCAACATTGATGATTTGAACATCTTTGTATTCGACGCCTTCGCTGTTTAGCATGGTACCGATCGTTGCTTCTTCGTTACCCGCAATGGCGATGCCTATTTTCTTTCCTTTTAAATCTGCCAGTGAGTTAATTTTGTTGTTATCCAGTACCATCAACGTATTCAGTGGCGCGGCGATTAATGTGGCAGAGCGGATCAAAGGCAGACCGGCTGCAACATCCATAGTGAGGCTGGCTTGGTAGGAAACGGCTAAATCAACTTTGCCAGCCGCCACTAATTTGGCCGGCATACTTGGATCCGCCGGTTCCTGGATGGTGATGTTTAGTCCTTGATCTTTGAAAAGACCTTTCTCTTTTGCTATTACAACCGGGCCATGATTAGGATTGACGAACCAGTCGAGCATTAACGTCATATTTTTTGTTGATGCGCTAAAAGCGGGTGCACTAAAGACAGTTGTGGAAAGCGCCAAAGAAATCAGGCTTTTAGCCAGCATTTTTTTCATAGTTAATGTCCTTTTTAATTTTATTAGTATTGAGGTTGTTGCTTATGTTGTTTCTAACTTGCTGTGTAGTTGAAATATTTCGTTAATTTCGCGGTTTAATTTATTGCTTGGATTGCCATGGTATAGCTCGTTTAAGCAGCCAATCGGCAGCAAAGTACAAGCCGATCGAAAAAGTGGCCAGGATCAATAAAGCGGCAAACATTTCATCGATCATCATGCGGGCATTGGCTTGCAACATCAGGTAACCCAAACCTTCACTGGAGCCCACCCATTCACCGACAACGGCACCAATTGGCGCAACAACAACCGCGACACGGATCCCCGATGCCAGAGCTGGTAAAGCCGCAGGTAAGCGCACATGCCATAGCAGTTGCCACTTTGAGGCGCCCATGGTTTTAGCCAGATCCAGATAGCCCGTAGGGGTGTGTCTTAATCCGTCGTAACAGCAGGTAGTCACGGGAAAAAAGATGATTAATGCCGCCATCACGATTTTGGAGGCAATGCCATAACCCAGCCACAGCATCAGAATAGGCGCGATGGCAAAGACAGGGATTGCCTGGCTGGCAATTAAAATAGGCAGCAACCAGCGACGCAGCGGATCAAAGAGCAGCATCTGGAGAGCAAAAAACAGGCCCATAGACAGGCCGAGCAATAATCCCAGCACCACTTCAGAGGCGGTTACCCAGGTATGATTGAGCAGAACGTCATAGCGTTGGATCAGCTTTTCGAGTACAGCCATCGGACCCGGTAAGATAAAACTCGGTAATTCAAATACCATCACTGCCAGTTGCCATAACCCGAGGATCACTGCGCTGCTGATAACCATGCGAGTGAGAGGATGGGAAGACGACTGCGACAGAGTTTGCTTTCGCAACACAGACTGGACATTCAGCTGTGGGTGTGAAGATTGCAAGTCAGCCATAATCTTGCTCCAGTTGCTCGATAATCTGTTGCTGGAATATCGCCAGTTCAGCATCAAATTGGCGTGGGGCAGCTGATGACGGTATCGGGAGTGAACTGACAGCAGCAGGAGAGCCTGTCATCAGCAATATTTGGTGACCCAAGCGCAGCGCTTCTTGAGGATCATGGGTGATCAGCAAAACGGTTTTATCAGCCAACAGCTCAGCCGCCAGGTTCTGCAGTTTATGGCGGGTAACAGCATCGAGGGCCGAGAAGGGTTCGTCCATTAACAGCAGCGGTTTATCCTGCATCAGGGTACGGGCCAAAGCGACACGCTGACGCATTCCGCCAGACAAGCTATCGGGATAAGCACCGGCATAATCGGCTAGGCCAACTTTGCGTAATAGATCGAGTGCGCGAACTTTATCATCAGCACTCGGCTTACCTTTCATTAAACGAACACTGAAACAGACGTTATCTAACACACTCAGCCAGGGCAGCAGTAAATCTTGTTGCGCCATATAGGCCACCTGGCTTGCTGGTGTTTTTCCATTACAGGTTGTGAGCTCTCCTTGCCACTGTGCTTTGTCGTCCAGCAAGCCGGCCAGTAAACGCAACAGAGACGTTTTTCCACAACCACTTTTGCCGAGAATACAGGTCCACTTACCCTTCGGTAAGGTTAAATTCAAATTCACAAACAACGGAGAGTGGCTGTTGTGATAATGGAGCTGTCCGTGAGTTAAGCTCACTTCAATCCCGGATATTGCCGATACTGCTACCGTCATGGTTTTACCGTCATGCTTCGTTATTTTTTAGTTAGGCGTCAGGGGTGAAATGACCGGCGAAGAAATGGTGCACAGGGCCATGACCGGAACCAATTTCCAGCTCATCAGCATGAAGGATCGCGTTTGAAATATAGTTTTTGCCATGGGCTACCGCGTCGAGTAGTGGGTAACCTTGTGCAAGATAAGAAGCGACTGCCGCAGACAAGGTACAACCAGTGCCATGGGTATTTCGGGTGGCAATGCGCTTAGTACTGAATCGGTGCACATCATTAGCCACAATCAGAAGATCGGTGCTATTTTCTTCTTGTTCCAGATGTCCGCCTTTTAGCAGTACAGATTTAGCACCCAGATGGCGCAGTGCCTCAATCATGGCCTCCATGTCACTTTCAGCTGTGGGACGCTCGCAGTTAAGCAGGGCGGCAGCTTCAGGCAGGTTAGGGGTGATCACATCGGCAAGGGGGATCAGTTCATCTTTTAGGGTTGAGATGGCATCTTGCTGTAAGAGTAAATCACCGCTGGTGGCCACCATAACAGGATCGACAACCAGATGTGCAGGCCGATACTGGCGCAGTTTTTTCGCAACAGCGCGAATGATCGTGGTATCACTCAGCATACCGATTTTCACGGCTTTAACGTCTAAATCGCTAAATACCGCATCAAGTTGTTGTTCAACAAATTCTGGGGAAACAGGGAAGATGCCAGATACACCTTGGGTGTTCTGGGCTGTTAGTGCGGTGATCACCGAGCAGGCATAACCGCCAGTAGCAGAAATGGCTTTAATATCGGCTTGGATCCCTGCACCGCCACCGCTGTCAGAACCTGCGATGGTAAGTGTAATTGGTGTTTTTGAAATTGCTGTCATGACTACCCCTAAAAATGCTGCGCAGGGGTAACAGGTGCCGTGGAGACTGTGCCAGGAAAACTTGGCCAGAAAGAGAGGACACTACTGTTAGTTCCCTACGCCAGTGTTAACTGGATCAGGTTCAACGGGTCCCACCGAAGTGGTCTCAGCCTTATGGCTCCCCGACTAACTACTTGTTCAATAAACGGTATAAATTATATTCAAAAGTGGAATGTAAACCGTTTAGGCATATATCCTAACACCTTTTTCTGGCTTGGGACCATTTTTATTATGATGCTCAATAGCTTCAGCATCATTCCTGATTCGTTTGAACTATTTTTAGATTCAGATGGCATCCATCGACCATTATTTATGATTCACTTACTCAAGCCCACTCGATTAAATGGGCAGTAGCAAATCAATGTCATGTCTTCGTTGAGCCTGTAATTAAATCTTGGTAAACCACCGCCTCTGGCGGTGTGCCTCGAAAAGACTCCGCCGTTCAGGCGTGCAGAAATGAGAAAATGGCAGAGCCGAGCTCTCATAACACATTATTGCAACTATCACGTCGTATTTGTGCCTAAATATCGAAAGAAAGCCATTTATGGCTCTATTCGTCGAGATATAGGCAAGATTTTGAGAGAGCGGTGTAGGCAACAAGGCGTGGAGATAGTGGAAGGAAATGCGATGAAAGATCATATTCATATGCTTTTGATGATTCCACCGAAATACAGCGTTGCAAACACAATTGGCTTTTATCATACCACCGGCTTTGCCGGTGGTTCATGATTAACAGAGTCTTTTATAATAAAAGCGCCACTCTGGAGTAAGTAGAATGGCGCTATGCAATGTATCTTTATGACTGATTATCTATGTACTTGTCGTTGGTCAATAACTCAACAACGATATTTACATTATCGCTCACTTGTTTTGTTACACGGCCAGGGAACGCTTCCTCTAGTTTGTCCAACTTGTCATATTCTGTATGCCAAATTTTACCCCACTTGGTTTCCGTTGCTCGGTCATGCATGACTATTCAACCCGAGGTAGACAAAAGGCCCGCCAATTAATGACGAGCCCGACAGTTTAAAGTTTGCCCTCAAGCTCTAATTGCAGGGCATTAAGAACGATAAATTCTTCCTCTGTACAACAACGAGCTATTGGAACCCATTGATCCCCCGTCTCGTCTGTTGCCCGAAACTCAGCTCGAAGCTCATACTTTCTATATGTTAAAAACACAAAAGGCAGGCAGATGAAAAAAATCACGAAGCCGGCCGGGGGGACAAAAGCCCAGGTAGCTGCTGAGAGCACCAAAGCCAACGATAAGCTCCTTAACAGATTGTCCTTGAGACTCAATTCTCTTAACTCAATCTTCTTGATTTTTCGTAAGCTATAGCTATCTTTCCTGACTTTCAGATCAAATGAAGTTACCTCAAAATCTTCAGCTACGTACGGCTTGCGAAACCGGATAACGTTCATCAATGTTCGCCTGTTCAGGTTGCTTCTTTTCACCTTCTTTCTCCATGTAGTAAATGTTTTGAAAAACTAATCTAATCATGGAGTTATGCAGCAAACACTAGAATATATAATACATGTGTATTTAAAAGTCTATTGGGATAGCTCACATTTATAGGAAAGTGGAGCTTATTTGACGTCCTTGCTGCTTGTTTTTTAGCCGCTTAGATTTTCTACCGCCACATAGTGCTACTAAATCGAAATGGAGGTGGGATCGGCATGACAGAATGACGTCATTAATTAACTGACGAGTGGTTATTGAAGGCGAATGGAAAAACAAGCAACTGAACTTGACGTTATTGTCGTACTGATTTCTAAAAATGACGGACTGCCTCATGTACCCTGCTTCAGAACTTAAACGTTCACAATAACCAACTGAAATTAAAAGGAAAAAAAATGTATTATTTTTGCAGCATAACCTGATTATTTCTGACTATTATTAATATGCTGGTCGTTTTATTCTTGTCATATAAACATCGACTTAGCATGCAGTTTGCAGTGAACAGGTCACAATTATCTTACTTGTTCATTCATTTTATGTGTGATGCCAGTTGGAGATAGATTATGAAATACAAAATTGTCTGCGATAAACATGAGTTTGAATTTGAGAATAAAATAAACCTTCTTCTTGGACAGGGTTGGAAACTCTACGGTGAAATTGTCGTTAGCCTGGTTGGTTCAGAAGATAAATTAACCTGCTGGTATACCCAGTCGATGGTTAAAGATGATTAAAGAATGTGACAACAATTCTTGTAAGGATACGGTTTTGCTGGCCATCATATCGAGAGCGTTCTCATGTCTGTCTATACCATGATTTTGGAGTATGATGCTGCGACATATATATCACAAGTGGAAGCCAGTGATGAAAAGGCGGCCTTGATAGAATGGGCTGAAGAATTAGATGTCTGTGCTATAGATGGTTTTCCCTTAGATAATGCGGAGCAACTATTAAAGAACCTGGAAGAACAAGTCCTGTCACCGGTAAAAAAGCTGGTAAATGTGTGGAATTTAACTTTTGTGGTAGGGCATGATCTTGCAATATTGCATCTGATTAAAACTGAATTGCAGATCAATAGTTGAATGATACGAGTTAGCCTTTGTTGAATCATGCACCACAAGGTGCAGTGTTGTTCAAAGTAAAAGAAGTTGTGGAGGAGGGGGCCAGCCCCCCTCCGGATAGTTGGTCTCTGAATTAACGGATAGGTGGGGCGTACAGAATCCCGCCATCTTGCCAGAGTGCATTAACACCGCGTTTCATTCCAAGCGGAGAGTTCGTTCCGACCGTACGCTCGAAACTCTCACTGTAGTTACCTACTTGTTTGATAATGCGGTAACCCCAGTCGTCACTTAATCCCAATCCTTTGCCTTTCGGCCCATCTAAACCAATGAGGTGGCGGATATTCGGATCATTAGAACTCTTCATATCATCGACACTAATAGAGGAAACACCTAGCTCTTCCGCTGCTAGCATGGTGTAAAGCGTCCATTTGACAATGTTGAACCACTGATCATCGCCTTGACGGACGACCGGGCCCAACGGCTCTTTAGAGATGATTTCAGGTAAAACGACGGCACCAGAAGGATCCTGCAAGTTCAGGCGTAGCGCATAGAGGGCTGACTGATCGGTTGTCAATACATCACAACGTCCGGCATCAAAACCTTCAACCGTTTGAGTCCCTGTATCATAGATGACTGGTGTATATTTCATTTCTCGATAGCGGAAGTATTCTGCGAGGTTAAGTTCTGTTGTGGTGCCAGACTGGACACAAATTGTTGCACCATCAAGCTCTGTTGCACTGTATACGCCAAGGTTCTTTTTAATCATGAAACCCTGGCCATCGTAGTAATTCACGCCAGCAAAATTGACCCCCAATGTGGTATCACGATGCATTGTCCAAGTGGTATTACGAGCTAACAGGTCGACTTCTCCTGACTGCAGAGCAGTAAAGCGTTCTTCCGTTGTTAGCGGGATATACTTTACTTTTGTTTTATCACCAATGGTTGCAGCTGCAACCGCCTGACAAAACTCTACATCCAGCCCTTCCCATTCGCCTTTTGCGTTCGGGTTAGAGAATCCCGGTAAGCCATTGCTGACCCCGCATTGAACATAGCCTTGTTTTAGGACTTTATCTAAGGTTTGAGGCTTATTGGTACTGGTAGGTTTATTTGCCAGTTGCTTTTCAAGGCTGACAATTTTGTCTTGTAGTGGTTTGATGATATCCGGTTCAGAAGTTGTTGCAGCAGGCAGCTCTGATTGCTTCATTTGCTGCTCAAGCGTTTGGATTTTTGCTTCGAGTGATTTGATTAGTTCTTTGTCCTGAACGTTGCTCTTATCACAGCCGGAGAGTATTAATGCTAAGGCCGAAATTACGAAAGAGAATTTTATCGTTTGCTTCATAGTTACGTCCTGCCATTTCTAAATAAATAAGAGAGATCAAAATTATTTGATTTCTTATGAAGAGCATCGATGTAATAAATCTATATTATTCGTATCAATATTCAGTATAGGAACAGATTGTAATTCTTCTAGTAATCGAGTATTTCTTCAGTCATGGGGGGCTCTCTGTGTCAGGATTGATGCTCCTCTTGTGAATGAGGCTGTATTGGCACAAACACTTTAAGAAAATGGATTTAGATTACAAAGAAATGAAATATTAGGATTAATCATCCCCTTAGATAGCCCCAAGGGGATGATTATTAAGGTATGTCTAAGGCTGTTTCTTTAGCGCTTCATCAATGTCCGCGGCATTGTGTCGCTCGGGAACCTGTTCCCACTCTTCACCCCAAGAGCGGTTCACAATTCTGCCGCGCTGTACGGCACTGCGTTCTGAGATCTCATTCGCCCAGCGTTGCAAGTTGGTGTAACTGGCGACATCTAGGAACTCTGCCGCATCGTAAATTTCACCAAGTACCAAATTTCCGTACCAAGGCCAAATTGCCATATCAGCGATGCTGTATTCGTCACCGGCAATAAATTTGTTGCTTGCCAGTTGCTTATCAAGCACATCCAACTGACGTTTGGTTTCCATCGCGAAGCGGTTGATAGGGTATTCAAACTTCTCTGGTGCGTACGTATAGAAGTGACCAAAACCACCGCCAAGGTAAGGCGCAGAACCTTGCAGCCAGAACAACCAGTTCATAACCTCAGTACGAGATTTGATGTCTTTTGGTAGGAAATAGCCGAACTTATCCGCCAGATAAAGCAAAATCGCCCCCGACTCAAACACATTGATTGGCGCATCACCTGAGTGATCCACCAAAGCAGGAATCTTCGAGTTTGGGTTCACTCCAATGAAGCCTGATGAGAACTGATCCCCATCGCCAATTTCAATTAAGTAAGCATCGTACTCAGCTTCAGAGACACCCAGTGCCAGCAACTCTTCCAGCATGATGGTCACCTTTTGCCCATTAGGTGTTCCCATTGAGTAAAGCTGCAATGGGTGCGGGCCTACAGGAAGGTCTTGTTCATGTCTTGCGCCCGAATCAGGTCGATTAATACTCGCCCACTGACCGCCACTTTCATTATCCATTGTCCAAACTTTTGGTGGTGTATATTCGTTTGCCATTGCGTTTCCTTATCTGTATTAGGCTCTACATACATAGATATCTGGTCTTTTTTGCCAGTTAAAACCTTTCAGCCGCTTTTTTAGTTAGAACCTTTGGTTATTAGAATATCTTGCTCGACATAAGTGTAGTGTCACGCGAGTAGTTCTGGAGCATGTCTAAGAAAACACCAGATCATGTTTAATGGGAGATGCTAAGGAGCGCTGATGAACAGTGGGATGGTATCCCAGCTTCATTATTATGACGGAGTAATTACTGTTTTGTGCTTTGGATGTTAGATCAAAAAATTGAAGAATAGATCATCTTCTACGAGTGAAGGTGACCTATTTATTGGTGGTTAATTCGATTTAGGTGTGAAATTGGGATTTTTGTCCTGATTCAGAATACAGAACTCGTTGTCTTTAAGAGCGAATTCAAGAGCGGTTAGGGATGGGATGTCCATTTTTACCCAAGTAAAACTACTTCCAAAATCTATTATGGAGTGAGCATCAGAACCACGAACTACCGTGATATGAGAAGCCGCTTTTTTCAGTTCAGGATGGACGGTATCGAGGTGAGTAGTATTAAGGAACTGCGCAGCATCAATTAGATTGAGTGATTTCTGTATATCTGGGTTAACGTTTCGAACATTTTCTAGCAGACCTTTTGATCCCTCGATATGAGCAGGGATTGCAACTCCACCTGCCTGTTTGATTTTTGTGATAATGGTTTCAATTGACTCGGTAGTCGATGTTCTTTCGGGATCACCAAAATCATCGAAAATGCCGCACGCGCCAAGTAGCAATGTGATGTGATTTGAAGCGACGCTTGGGTCAAAAAGTGCCAGTAAGTGGATACGGCTGGCGCCGGTTGATACTGTGATTTCACATCCTGGAAAAATATGTAGCGGCCGATACCATTGTTCTGACTTATCCAGGTTGATATATGTTTCTTTCAGTTTGTTAACCCAACTGCCGGAGTTGTGGTCAGTGACAGCCACACAGTCTATTTCGGCTTGCATTACAGCTTTTAGCCACTCAACTTCATTAGGGATTTCTTGATCACGGTAATCAATAGAGGCTGGGGTATGAGTATGGAAATCAAATTTGTACCACTGACTTCCAATAGTCGGTTGAGGCATTAATGCCATTCCTTATTAAGATCACCAAAATTGGCTGACTAATTTTAAAAGTATATCGGTGTTCTTTTTATGATCGTTATCGCATATTCCCATTTAGTAGAGGCATATTTTGGCTCTGAGCACCTCAATGCCGATGAGATGAAGACATCCTTAGAACAAGCGCGCATGCGGGAGGGCTTAAGCTAGACGGCTAAACTGTTCACATCATTATCTGTATTGATTCACACACGAACTGACAGTTCGAGGTGTTAGGTTCAACTTCATCTGAAATCTCTACGCTCGGAAACTCCCAATGCGAGCTAAATGCCGTTCTCGGCCTTGAAATTCCAAACTGAATAGTCACGCAGGGTGGGAAGACGGAAACTGAATCGCTCTTGCCCCAAAGCTATTTAGAGCATTTGTTCATTCGTATTCTGTTAATACTGGTTTGCCATAGCTTTATTCATGCTTATTTTATGAATAAATCTCACTGTGTCGTTATCGAATGGGCAACAAGGGTGTTGCTCACTTTCTACCATTTGCGCTCGTTGTACAAAATTTGATGGTGGGTGGTACGGTTGATTGTTAATGCTCGGTTACGGATACGGAAAAAGCGCTAGAGGAAGCTAACGCCCTTTCGCCTCCATAGCACCTTACGCGTTAGATTTAATATCGGATACTTTGAAAGTTTCACAAAGCCTGATAATGATTTTACGAGAATCTAGATTGTATGGTTCTAATCAGATTGACACTCAATAGAGACATCATTTCAAGTGCATCAAACCTGTAGGCTGATGTCTGCCTATTTACCCAGTTGTAATTTGAGAAATCAAAAGAGTAGAGATTAAGCTTGATTAAACGAGACAAGGTTTTGCACGAGCACGTTATAGAACTGATATTAATCATCTGATTTTAATGGCTTTTTATGTGAGGGGATACGTTCGTGTAAGTTCTCGCTAAATACCAACGCTTGCTTTTCACAGCATCAATTCTCAAAAAACATGTCAGTAATGTGCATGAATCTCATTGATATATAATAATTTTATTACTATATATAAAACAGGTTGACTATTAAATTGATTCAAAAGAATTTATTTCCTAGAGCGGGTATCGTTTTAACCCCCGGGTATCGTGAACAAAAAGAGAATAATGCGAAATGTTTAAAAAGCTTATTGTCGTCACAGGTATTTTGTTGGTCTTAATCATCGTCGGTTTTGTCTGGTGGCAGCCCGCCCCGAAGATGGAAGAAGGGGCGAAGACAACTGACCTTCCGTTGAAGGTTGCCCGCTATTACTGGCCGGGAACGTATTGGGTAGAAATCGCCGATAAAAAAGGCTGGTTTGAAGAGGCTGGCCTGAATGTTGAGCTTATCGACTCTAATCCCGACTATTGGGGGTCCTTGCAGGATACGGTTGATGGAAAAATAGACGTTAGCAACTTCACCTTGTTTGATCTAATGCGTTTTAACGCAGGGGGAGCTGATCTTGTTCTGGTCATTAATGGCGACAACTCCACAGGCTCAGAGGCCATTGTAGTGAGGTCTGCCATTGCAACACTCGCGGACTTGAAAGGGAAAACCATCGGCGTTGATGTAGGGACCTATTTGGAATACATACTGGATGTCGTACTAAGACGGTATGGGTTAATGTCCGATGATGTTACTAAAGTAAAGATCGCCGGCGAGAAGGCGGCAGAAGAATTCGAGAAGGGGAAGCTAGATGCTATTGTCACTTGGGAGCCTGTTGTATCTGAGGCGATAGAAAAATGGAATGGCCGAAAGCTCTTTGATACTTCGGCGATTCCTGGCATATCCCCCAGTGGTCATACTTTCCGTCGTAGCTTCATTAAAGAAAGGCCAGCTGATGTTCAGGCCTATGTCAATGTGTGGCACAAAACGACGCAATTCATCAAGGAAAATCCGGACGAGGCATTTGGCATCATCGCCGCGATTTATAATATCACTCCGGGCGAGGCACTGGCGTTTGCGCGCTTAGCCCGAATACTGGATACCCGAGAAAATCTGACCTCCTTCTCTTACGGCGCGGGGTTTGAATCGCTGCACGGTACAGCCCGGCAGATAAATAACTTTCTTATAGACCATGATGTGACTAAAACGCAGCTGGACAGCACGGAATTTATTGACGCTACCTTCATCCGAGCTCTCAAGCATTCCTTGCAGCAAGAAGCGCTATGAAATTTGCATCCAAGATCACTCTATCCATTGTAATGATGTCGCTCATTGCCGTGCCGATACTGGTACTTGGCACTTTTTATTCTGCCAGAACGGTACTTCAGAAAAACATTGCCAAAAATTATCAGCAAATTGCGCATCATCAAATGCTGAGAATTGACCGTGTCCTCTATATCGCTTATCGGGATATCCAGATGATCGCAGAAGACGTAATGTTACAGGCGTTTCTGGAGCCTAAAAAAGAGAGCGAAGGAATAATCTCAGATTTGATCTTCAAAGAGTGGGAAGAACGTACCTTTCTGACAGGTCCATGGGACCAGTTAACCTTGATTGACGGTGAGGGTTCAATCCTCATGTCGACAGATAAGGAGAGTGTTGGAAAGCATATAGAGGAATATCCGACAAGCAGTGTCGCCTACCACAATGCCATGAAGGGGAGGGAGTACTATTCTGACTTGGTGCTGCCCGGGAAGAGCGGCAGGCCCACGGTTATGTTTACCGCGCCGATTAGAAGCAATTGGGGGGATAATTATATTAAAGGTGTGGTTATCGGTCATTTTGCCTGGCCCGTGATTATGCAGATGCTGAATGAAATAGCCCCTCCGGCCATTGCATACCTTTTCAACAGAGAGGGGTTGATCATCGCCAGCCCGTCAGCTTACGCTGATAAAATCTTGCAACCCGGTCACATCGATCACGAACGGGTAAAAAAGGTACTTGTAAATGGTGATGAGGGAAAAGCTGTTATTGAGAAAGGCAGGAGCAAAGCCTCCGAGGCTGTGTTGGCAGTATCTTCTTTGCAGAATGGGCTATACGGCTATAGGGGGAGCGGCTGGAAACTGGTGCTGGAGGTCCCGCTTGAAAAGGCGCTGGCGCCCGTTAACCTGCTGGCAAGAAAGATCGCCGCTCTCGCAGTGATTGTTATGATGTTTCTGGTAGTAGGCCTCTATTACGTCGGCAGATTGCTTGCCCGACCGGTGGAGATACTGACTGAAACGGTAGAGGAAGTTTCGCTCGGTAATCTGACAGTACAAGCTGAAGTAAGCACAAAAGATGAAGTCGGGGAGCTGGCTTCATCATTTAACAGGATGACCGAAGCACTGCAGAGGACGACGGTTTCGAGAAATTATGTAGATAACATCCTGAAGACGATGCCTGGTTCCCTGATCGTCATGAACCCTAGTGCAGTCATTGTCTCGGTGAATCAGGCCACCCTCGACCTGTTGGGCTATGAGGAAAAAGAGCTGATTGGCCAGCCGCTTGGTATCATTTTAGAAGAAGAACCCATTTTTCAGAAAAAAAGCCTTGATGTCTTAATCAAGCAGGGTTTTATTACCAACATTGAGAAATCCTATCTTGGCAAGGGTGGCAACAGGATACCGGTGCTGTTCTCCGGTTCGGTGATGTACGATGGTGAAGGAAAGGTTCAGGACATTATTTGCGTCGCAACGGATATCAGAGAGCGCAGGGAGCAAGAAGAAAAATTGCGTCGAACCAGTCGAGCCCTGAGTGCTATCCATGCCAGCAATATGCTTCTGACACGGTCTGAGGATGAACAGCAACTGTATGAGGGTGTTTGTCAGACCATCGTGGAGAAAGCCGGATATCGATTTGCCTGGGTAGGTCTGGTGCAACAAGATAGGGAGGAGCGGGTACTGCCTGCAGCCTGGGCCGGTGAGGAACAAGGTTACATCAATGCACTGGAGCGATGCTGGCAAGATGAAGGTCAGGCACCCTGTCCGGTGGCTATGGCGATCCGAACGGGTACGCAATGCGTTGAGATGGACATCAGGAGTGAGTCCGATAGCTTTCTCTGGCGCAAGGAAGCCTCCAAACGTGGTTATGGCGCTGTGATCCGGTTCCCTCTTGTGCTGGAAAAAGTGGCATTCGGTGCTCTTTCAATCTACAGCGCAGAGATAAATGCCTTTGAACCGGAAGAGATAGCATTGTTGCAGGAACTGGCCGGTGATCTCGCCTATGGCGTTATGGCATTGCGGACACAACAAAAACACAAAAAAGCCGAGGAAAAGATCACCCATCTGGCCTTTCATGATTCTCTGACTGGCCTACCTAACCGGACAACGATAATGCAGTTGCTGAACCAGGCCATCGACCAGATCCGCCTGCAGGGAGGGGCAGCGGCTATCTTGTTTGTCGACCTGGATAATTTCAAATTAGTTAACGACACACTCGGGCATGCAGCCGGTGATGAATTGCTTTGTGAAGCGGCTGAGCGAATGAAGAGTGTCGTACGAGCCAATGACATCGTGGCGCGTCAAGGGGGGGATGAGTTCATTGTGCTTCTTACACGGTACGGAAGACAGACGGATGAGACCACACTTAATCAGAAGGCGATTATTGTTGCGCAAAGAATTCTGGAAGAGATGCAAAAACCCATCCTTGTCATGGGGCATGATGCATATGTTTCAGCCAGTATTGGTATCAGCCTGTTTCCAGATGATGCAGAAGAAGCTGCTCAGGTGATACAAAATGCAGATAACGCCATGTACAGGGCCAAGGAGCTGGGGCGTGATAATTATCAGTTTTTCTCCAGGGAGCTATCAGAACGCCAGAAAAAGAAAATGGCACTGGCAACAATGTTGCATAAGGCAATAGAACGACAGGAATTTGTACTCCATTACCAGCCGGTCGTTGATTTAGCCAGTGGCAAAATGCTTGGTGTGGAAGCGCTTATTCGCTGGGAGAAAGAAAGTGGTATTTTGATATCACCTGCAGATTTCCTGCCTGTCGCGGAAGATACTGGCTTGATATTGCCGATAGGCGAGTGGGTCATTGAGGAAGCCTGTTGCCAGGCTCGAAAATGGGCTAACAAGGGGATTTCATTGCAAATGGCTATAAATATGTCACCTCGACAGATGTGGTCTGCTGACATTGGCCATGATGTGCTGCATATAATCAATAGAACGGGTGTATCAAAGAATTTACTGGAATTTGAAGTCACCGAGTCCTCTATGGTTAAGGAGGCTGAACGAACAGAGAAAGCACTGGAGTATTTCAAGAAAAATGGTATAAAAATTGCCCTGGATGATTTTGGTACGGGTTATTCTTCACTGGATCGACTGAAGCACTTGCCTTTCCATAAACTCAAAATCGATAAGTCGTTTGTAGATGGTATTCCTGATGATGAAGATGACGTGGCCATCATATCCGCAACGGTCAAAATGTCACAAAGTCTGGGACTTTCATCCCTGGCTGAAGGGATTGAAACGGTTGAACAGTGGCGTTTTCTAAAGGATCTGGGGTGTGATTTTGGCCAGGGATATTATTTTTCAAAGCCTGTGACGGCAGCTGAAATAGAACGCTTGTATCAACAGGAACAACATTGGATGGTAGAAACAGAAATGATGGAAACAGAATAAGCGGTTTTGTCGCAAAGTTATGAAGAAGTACAAGCGTACTGATTTTCAAATACAATTAGGCTGCTAGCGCGTAAAACTGCTCCCAAACAGATAAGTCTACAGGGTTGTCGAGCTGTCCATTTTTAATCATTGACCATAGCTCCACGCCTGCGAGGGTGGCTTTGGCTCCTTCATCAGATTTCCATCCCAGGCACTGATGCATCTTGCCTTTCACTTTCCGGTGGCTTTGCTCGACTAGGTTGTTCAAATACTTAACTTGAAGCACTTCAATCAGGTTGAGCATCTTCCCCATCAACCAGAGTTGGACGTTGATATTATGCAGCGCTAAAGCATTCGCACCACTCTTATCAATCACGACCTTTTCAGGTAATCCGTTATGGCCTATCGCCTTGTTGAAGAAGGCGCGAGCTGCTTTCTTGTCACGGTGATCACATAGTAAAAAATCAATGACATTGCCGTATTTATCAACGGCTCGGTAGTAATACTTCCATTTACCTTTGACGTTAATGTATGTCTCATCCATCCGCCATGATGACGCGACTGGTTTTTTCATTTGTCGAGCACGATGCTCCAGTAACGGGGCGTATTTGATGACCCACCGATTGATGGTTGAGTGATCAACATAAATACCTCGCTCAACCATGATCTCTTCGATTTCGCGATAACTCAGTTTATAAGCAAGGTAGTAGCGAATGGACAGGAGAATGATTTCTGAAGGAAAGTGCCGGGCTGAAAAATGGATGGTCATGCGATTACATTGAGTGGAAAGCTTCGGTGATCATAACTCATAGAGTGACTTTGCGACAAAACCAAATTGCGTGCATTGAACAAGTAGCCTGTATTTCTAAATGGGGACTCATATGTGTGATAGGCATCAATCCGAGGACAGTTCTTCCGCTCAGGAGCGGGCTATGACTTAGAGGTGATAGTCATATTCGGCATTTGTGTAAGTAAGAAGTATATGTACTCACCAGCTTACGTCTGATAAACGCTGAACTCAATTTAAATGGCCTGCCTTAATTTTAGAGGCGTTGTAATAAAATAACATCTAGTGGTCATTAATTTTAATTGCCAGAGTATAGCGTTTCTTTTAACCTTGACTACTCATCACATTTATCTTTAGCAGTTATGAAAATCTACATACAAAAGCAGAACCAGATCTTGTTTATTAACTTATTTTTAATAAACAGTATTTACATTCTATTGATAGCTCTGTTTTTTGTATTTACATCAGAGTTGTTGTTGTGTTTTTGTTTTCTTATTGTGTGATTATTGTTTGTTTTGCGGTGTTCTAGTTTGTTTCAATTACGTCACACTTTCAGTTTAACTGGTTGGTAACAGTGGCGTATCTGTATGGTTACATTAATGTGCATCTGTCACATTATGAGAGCCATTTTCAGTTTGTTCTTTCTGTATGCCTCATATTCATCTCATCGAATCTCCAATACCCTATACGCATAATAAAGGATTGATAACGATGAAAAAGGTCTTGTTCAAAGTTGCTGCTCTTTCACTGGCCCTTGCTACTGCCGGTGTCCAGGCAAAAGACTATGAAATTGTGAACGTCGTGAAAGTATCAGGTATCCCATGGTTCAACCAAATGAACAAAGGTATCGAGCAAGCTGCAGTTGACTTCGGTGTCAATGCGCGTCAATTGGGCCCTTCAACGCCAGATCCTGCTCAGCAGGTAAAAATCATTGAAGATCTGATTGCCAAAGGGGTCGATGCTATAACGGTCGTTCCCAATGATGTCACAGTACTTGAACCCGTATTCAAGAAAGCGCGTGCGAAGGGTATCGTTGTACTGACCCACGAATCGCCAGATGGCCACAGTGCCGACTGGGATATCGAAACGATTGATAATCAAGCTTATGCCATGGCGACAATGGATGAGCTTGCGAAAAACATGGGAGAGAAAGGTGGTTATGTAGTTTATGTTGGCTCTTTAACAGTTCCTCTACATAACAACTGGGCAAATCTTGCAATTGATTATCAGAAGCAAGCTTATCCTGAAATGTATGAAGTCACTAGCCGTATGCCTGTCGCAGAAAGTATTGATGCTTCTTTTGCGGCTACGAATGATTTGATGAAAGCACACCCTGATATGACAGGTGTTGTTTCTTATGGCTCGCTTGGTGGTATCGGTGCTGGCGAGGCAATTAAGAAGAAACGCGCAAAAAATAAAATGAGCATAGTAGGCATTATGATGCCAAGCCAAGCAGCACCTTACTTGATGCGTGGTGAGATTGACAAAGGCTTCTTGTGGAACCCTGCTGATGCCGGTTATGCCATGGTGGCCATTGCGAAACAAATGCTGGATGGTCAAAAAGTTGTTGATGGCGTAACAGTGAATAATCTTGGTGTCGCTGAAATCGATAAAGAAAACCGTGTGATTAAGTTCAATAAAATCCTCGAAGTGGATAAGTCAAACGCACGTGAATTAGGCTTCTAATCGCTGTATCGGAATATATTGTTCAGGGCAGTGCAATGCTGCCCTTTAGCTGGAAATCCATCATGTCAAACGAAGCATTCATTACCTTAAAACGGGTATCCAAGCACTTTGGTTCAGTTAAGGCCCTTGACGGCATCAACCTGACCTTCAATAAAGGTGAAGTACATTGCCTTGCGGGGAAAAACGGCTGTGGAAAAAGTACGTTATTCAAGGTGATCTCTGGGGTTCATGATCCTGAAAAAGGCGCCGAGATTATTCTTGGTGGAAAAAGCTATTCCCGCCTTAATCCACAGCAATCCATAGAACATGGCATTCAGGTTATCTATCAAGATTTGTCCTTATTTCCCAACCTGACTGTCGCTGAAAATATTGCTGTGCAAGATCATATGGCTTGGACAAAAGGTCTAGTTAAGCAAGCACGCTTAAATACGATAGCTCAAGCTGCGATGGACAAAGTTGGCGTGTTACTGCCTTTGACTAAACGCGTTGATCAACTTTCTATTGCAGAATGTCAATTGGTGGCGATATGTCGTGCGATGGCCTCTGATGCCAAACTGGTCATTATGGATGAGCCAACGGCTTCACTGACTCGCACCGAAGTAAATAGTTTAATTAACGTTGTCGCCGATCTTAAATCCAAAGGTGTCACTGTGGTGTTTGTCAGTCACAAGTTGGATGAAGTGATGGAAATTTCAGATCGTATTACGGTGATTCGCGATGGTAAAACTATCGGTACTTACCCAGCTGAAGAAATGAACAGTGATGAGTTGGCCTTCTTAATGACTGGGCAACGATTTGAGTTTTCGCCATTAGGTGAATATCAGCGACAGGGGGAAGTGAAGTTAGAGGCAATTAAACTGACGAAGAAAGGTCAGTTCAATGATATCAACCTCCAAGTGCGTGCCGGTGAGATTGTCTCTATCACTGGCTTGTTGGGCTCAGGACGGACTGAATTGTGTTTGGCCCTATTTGGTATGACACAGCCAGATAGCGGTGAAATACAGATCAATGGAAAACCAGTCAAACTTCGCTCTAACCGAGAGGCAATCGCCCATGGTATTGGTTATGTGTCGGAAGATAGGATGAGTACCGGTCTGGTGATGGAACAATCCATTCAGGATAATACCACTGCGGCAGTCCTGCCGAGGCTGAAAAAACCTAACGGGTTTCTGGATCATACTAAGGCGAAAGGCTTGGTAAAAAAACTCATCTCTTCTTTATCTATTAAAGTGGCTGACCCAATGTTACCTGTTACTAGCTTGTCGGGCGGTAATGCTCAGCGTATCTCCATTGCCAAATGGATTGCGGCAGAGCCGGATGTTTTGATCCTCGACTCACCGACGGTCGGGGTCGATGTCGCCAACAAAGAAAGTATTTATCAGATAGCCAAAGATCTAGCGGCAAAGGGTATGGCAATCATTATGGTAAGTGATGAAATTCCTGAGGTGTTTTATAACAGCCACCGCGTCATTGTGATGAAAGATGGGTGTTTTATACGTGACTTCCACCCAGTGACCTCTTCCGAGCAAGAAATTATGGAGGCCGCTAATGCCTGATCAAATTCGTTTTCACTGGGATGCATTAATAAAGCGCCATGAGTTTTATCTCGCGGTATTGATTGGCTTGATAGTCGTGGGATTGGGCGTTACCACTGAAGATTTCTTTACGCTGGGGAATGTCTTCGACATGTCAGTGAGTTCAGCCATCTTAGGTATCATGGCTTGTGGGCTTTTTGTCGTACTGATAGCTGGTGGTATTGATATTTCATTTCCGGCCACAGCTGCGATAGCACAGTACGTCATGGCGACGTATGTACTGTCTATTGGTGGTAACTTCTTCATCGCATTCTTGATTGCGGCCGTTGTCGGTATTCTGCTCGGTCTAATCAACGCCATATTGGTGTACAAGCTGAAAGTGCCGGCCATCATCATTACGATTTCAACATTGAACCTGTTTTTCGGCCTGCTGATTTATTTCAGCAACGGTGAATGGCTGTACGGTTTCCCTGATTGGTTCATGGAGGGCATTGAGCTGTTCACCTTTATCGGTAGCGATGGTTACGATTATGGCTTATCACTCCCGATTATTACCTTAGTGGTCGTTGTTTTGTTCACCTCATTTTTGATGTCTAAAACGCGCTTGGGGCGTCAGATTTATGCGATGGGCGGTAATGCGGATGCGGCCAGCCGAATTGGTATCAATTTGTTTGGTATTCATTTGTTTGTTTACGGTTATATGGGAGCGCTGGCGGGCATTGCTTCGGTAGTTCAAACCCAAATTACCCAGTCAGTTGCGCCAAACTCATTAATGGGCTTCGAGCTCACGGTGTTAGCGGCGGTGGTGTTAGGTGGGACGAGTATGACCGGTGGTAAAGGCACATTAATGGGTGTCGTGCTTGGTGTGACTTTGTTAGCCATCATAAAGAATGGGTTAACACTGCTAGGTGTACCTTCATATTGGCATACTGTCGTCACGGGTCTCATCATTGTATTCAGTATCAGTATGACTGCGCTGAATGAAAAGAAACAAGTATTACAGGGGGCATAATGGATCAGGTACTGAACGCAATGAAGCTTCCAACGGACAGGAATATTCGTTATCTGTTAGTCATTCTTGTGGGTATTTTTGCCGTCATGGCTATCGCAAGTGGAGACACGTTCTTCTCGCTAGCAAACTTACAGTCAATGTCGTCACAAATGCCGTTATTGGGGATGTTAGCACTCGCAATGGCAGTGTGTATGCTTACTGGTGGTATTAATCTTTCCATCATTGCGACCACCAACGCATGTAGCTTAGTGATGGCAAGTATTATCACGATGGGCCCGGATAATGGCATGGTACTGTTGTTGGCGTTAGTTGCCGGGTTAGCAACCGCGATTGTGATTGGTCTGCTTAATGGTGCATTGATTGCCTATGTTGGGGTTTCTCCAATACTGGCAACACTAGGGATGATGACATTAATCAATGGACTGAACGTACTGATCTCCGGTGGGAGTGTGATATCGGGCTTCCCTGAGTCATTGTTAGTGCTGGGTAATGGTTCGTTTTTCGGCATCCCAATGCCACTTATTTTATTCGTGTTTTTTGCTATTGGCCTGTGGGGTTTACTGGAACATACCAGCCTAGGCCGCACCATCTACCTTATGGGGTCGAACGAGAAAGCAACCCGCTTCTCGGGAATCAACACACAAAAAGCCGTTCTCTATGTGTACGCTATTTCATCGATTCTTTGTTGGGTTGCCGCGATGATTATGATGGCGAAATTCAACTCGGCAAAAGCCGGTTACGGGGAATCATATTTATTGATAGCCATCTTGGCATCGGTGTTAGGGGGGATTAACCCAGACGGTGGCTTTGGGCGAATCATTGGTATTGGCCTGGCATTGATTGTACTGCAGACGTTAGAAAGTGGTTTGAACTTACTGGGTGTAAGTAGCTACCTAACAATGGCTCTTTGGGGTGGCATTCTGATCTTATTTATTGCCCTACAAAAACGAAAAGCTTAGTGGAGAGAACAAGATGAGTATTTATTTTATTGGCGTTGACGTTGGTAGTGGCAGCGCACGAGCTGGTGTTTTCGATGCCTCAGGTCGAAAAGTCGGTGAAGCGAAACGTGATACACAGATATTTAAACCCCGTGCTGATTTTATCGAGCAGTCGTCTGAAGACATTTGGCAAAGTGTCTGTATGGCGGTCAAAGATGCAGTTTCGCAAGCAAACATTGATCCAATCCAAGTGAAAGGTATCGGTTTTGATGCAACCTGTTCTCTGGTTGTATTAGACAAAAAAGGCCAACCGCTTACCGTGAGCCCTACAGGTCGTAGCGAGCAAAACATCATTATGTGGATGGATCATCGAGCCATTGCACAAGCTGAGCGTATTAATGCTACTAAGCATCCGGTATTGGCGTATGTGGGAAATCGCATATCACCTGAGATGGAAACGCCGAAGCTGCTTTGGCTAAAACAAAATATGCCAAATACCTGGTCACAGGCGGGGTACTTTTTTGATTTGCCGGACTTCTTAACTTGGAAAGCAACGTTTGATGATAGTCGCTCGCTTTGCTCGACAGTATGTAAGTGGACATACCTTGGTCATGAAGGGAAATGGGATACACATTTCTTTGAGCGTATAGGATTAGAAGATTTACTCTCTGATGGCGCTAAATCCATAGGCGATACGATTAAGCCAATGGGCGAGCCGGTTGGGCAAGGCCTGACCGCACATGCCGCTGATGACTTAGGTTTAGTCCGAGGTACGCCGGTAGGTACTTCAATCATTGATGCTCATGCTGGTGGTATTGGTGTCCTTGGCGCAGCAGGTATGACTGGAGAAAATGCTGATTTCAACAAGCGCTTGGCGTTGATTGGCGGAACTTCGTCTTGTCATATGGCAGCTTCAAAGACTGCGCGTTTCATCGATGGTGTATGGGGCGCTTACTATGGGGCAATGATCCCGGGTTATTGGCTAAATGAAGGTGGGCAGTCAGCGACAGGAGCATTGATTGACCATGTGATAACATCGCATCCGCTATATGAGTCGTTAAAAGAACAAGCAAAAAATGCAGGTACTACCGTCTATCAGCTACTGAACGATCACTTATTGAAGCTGGCTGGTAGTAAAGAGGACATCGCGTTTCTGACTAAGGACATTCATGTCTTACCTTACTTTCATGGAAACCGTTCACCACGCGCAAACCCAAATTTGACCGGGACGATTACAGGGCTAAAAATGTCGAAGACAATCGACGATATGGCTTTGGCATACCTTGCCACAATTCAGGCTATTGCGTTGGGGACAAGACATATTATCGAAGTGATGAATCAGTCTGGCTATGAGATAGATACCATCATGGGATGCGGAGGGGGAACGAAGAACACCATTTTCATACAAGAACATGCGAACGCTACTGGTTGTGTAATGTTACTACCAGAAGAAAGTGAAGCTGTATTATTAGGCTCTGCGATGCTTGGCTCAGTAGCATCAGGTTTCTATGCAGATATTCCAGATGCGATGAATGCAATGAGTCGTATTGGAAAGACTGTGACCCCGCAAACGGACAGAATCAAGCGCTTCTATGATATGAAATATCAGATTTTCCATCAGATGTATGAAGATGATATGAAGTACAAACAGCTGATGTCTGAGTTCTAAAATACTACTCTCGTCATTTCTTATGATACGGCCTCTTTATTGAGGCCGTTTTTACATGAAGAATGGATGTGTATTTAGCCAGCCTGACTACTTACACAGTGGTTTCTGATTTATTTAAGATTCTGTCCGGTAATGTGTCCTTTCCGGTCTCACATGAAATTCTTTCCGGGCAAATGGGACTGAAGAATAGATGTTATCTTGTTGTTTATTAGTGTCATTTTGCTTTGACGGTGATTTTCTGAAAATCACTTTTCCGGTTAAGCATAGACATCAATGTCATTAACCTTTGCGGTACTGAACTAGGGCATGATGATATAACACCACCCAGAACTTTGATTGGGTGCAATCAGCTGTCGTGAAATATCTAATAGAGATGCCTTCAATCTAGCTTTTTTGGGGGGCGCTCTTTCTCGGAAGTTACTTTACAGACGAATTTAGAGTGTTTATCTGAAATCAATCCGTATACGGGGTATAAGTATGCCATCGATGTAACATCCAAATGTTTCATATGGGGCTAAACTACCTTAATATCATCAAGGGCTTACTACGCTTAGGAATACATCATGGAGTTTTTGCTGTTTTTGGGTGGCTGTTACATTATTTATGTTTTGTTTTTCAAAAAACAAAAGAACTCGAAACAAATGTCAAATCAACCGCAAAAAGTGAAAAATGATTGGGATAACTTTAAGATTGAAGCTTCTTCTCAGAGAAGTAGGTCTCAAAAAGAATCAAGTATTAACGAAGAGTTAGATGATGATCTTGCAACATTTACTATCTCCTATGGCTATGAAGAGGAGGTAAGCAAAAATAAAGCAGTAGGTCGTTGGATAAGCCCTGGTGAATCGGTAGTTGTAAATGGTCGAAAAATTACTAGTGGTAACTTCTATTTTGGGGGACAGCTGAGCTCTTTAGATGGATATGGTACTGAAGCCTCTCTCATTGACGATTCGCTACAAGTATCCAGTACATCAACATTGGACTCACATACACTTGAGGATGATTCCGTAGGGTACTGGCCTAAATATATATCACTATCTGCTAGATGTCGTGGTTTATACCTTGATTGGCTTGCGAGTGATAGAAGCAAGCCAGACATGCCGATTGGCTATATATTCATTTATTTTTACGGGCTAGAAAGACGTGTCGTGGTTGATGCAACTCAGGGGAATGTTGAAGACTTTGAATACATTTCATTATTTGATGAGCTGCAGCGACTGAGAGCGATATATTCGCATAATCCTTCTTTCTTTAACTACTCAACCCGTTTACTTGAACTGATGTGCCTGACTCAGCCTGATATTGTATCTCTTCAAGAAAATGAGTTTTCACCAGGCAGTGATTCCCTATTATTCAAGCATAATTTGGCTACAACCGTTCATGACGAAGAACCAATCCCCGCAGAAATGGCATTGGCTTGGGTTAAGTTCTATCCAGAATATAATCTCAGAACCCCGGCAAGGCGCTGTGATGTCGAGTTCGCGAAGCTATTTAAGTCGAAATACACGGAAAAATTTGGAGAAGGTTTAGTCGTCAAACCTAATAAGACTAGGTTGAAGCTTGAATACTGGCCCGCCAGTAGTTCGATCCGAGGTGTAAAGATTGAGCCGCAGGACTTACCTGATCCAAGTGTATTGAAGGCTCCAGTGAAAAAGCTTATTGCGATAGCAGACAGCTGTACAAATGAGCTTGATGCATATAGTCGGTACCTTGGTAAGAAAGGTACTTCGAAAAACGACGTCGCTGCAGTGATGTTGTTGCCAGGTGAATTGGCCAATGCAGAGTCATCATCTGTTATTGGTGAATTCAAAATTTGGGCTGACACAAGTATCTCTGTTAACAAAGGACTTGTAACAGTTGCCGACTTTTGGGCGCATACTGGAACTCCTCTCCCTGTCAAAATCAACAAGAAAGAAACTGAACTTATTCAAAGTCTTGCCCAGAAAGCAGGTTTCGGAATTGCACCTGACTCTCGATATCATAATGCAAAACTTACCTTAGACGGTAAGGTAGTGTTGTTTCTTGGAGGTCATGGTGACTTCTTTGAACCATCAAAAGCATTCAATGAAGTGGGTATGGCACTGCGACTTGGATCCATGGTTGCGAATATTGACTCGATGTTGATGAATCAGAATTAAATGTGCTTCATCAGTTAATAGCTCACAATACTAAGCTTTCACCAACTGAAAAGAGTTCATTAAATGCTTATCTAACTTGGCGATTAAATACTCCTGCCAATATGACAGGCTTAAAAGCACGGTTGGAAAAGCTGGGTGATAAGGAGAAAGCTGCGGTCAGTCATATCCTCATAGGTGTTTCCTTAGCCGATGGAAAAATTGATCCAACAGAAATCAAACAGCTTGAGAAACTTTATACAGCACTCGGTCTTGATAAATCTCTAGTAACAAGTGATATCCATAGGTTCTCTTCTAGCAAAGCTAGTACTCAAATCTCACCAATATCAACCACTTCGGTCAACTCCGCAGTGCAAGATCAAGATAAGCCTCGCTTTGAGTTGGATGAGGATATCTTGGCTCTACATGAATCGGAGACAAAAGATGTTCAAAGTATGCTAGGAGCCATCTTTGTTGATGAAGAACCTGAACCACAGAATGAGAAACAAGTGGAATCATCATCGGGACAAAGCGCTGGTGGATTAGAAGCTTCACACCATGAGCTTTATCAGAGTCTTATCTCGAAAGAAAAATGGGCACGCAAAGAAGTTGCTGAACTCTGTCAGAAGCTTGGTTTGATGATAGATGGTGCAATTGAAACTATTAACGATTGGTCTTTTGACATGGTAGATGCTCCGGTTCTGGATGATGACGATGACATCTATGTCGACTTAGAAGTAGTTGAAGAATTGGAAGGTTAAGCATGGCAGAAAAACGTATTCGTCTCAAAGAACGAGACGCGATTATTCAATCTTTAAAATCTGGTGTTACTCCTAAGATAGGTATCCAGCATATTCAGGTTGGTCGATCAAATGAGCTTAAAGCGTTGTATCAGGATATAGAACGGATCACTGAAGGTGGTTCCGCATTTCGCCTCATAATTGGAGAATACGGCTCAGGTAAAACATTCTTCTTAAGTGTTATTCGTTCCATTGCATTAGAAAAGAAGTTGGTAACTGTAAACGCTGATCTTGCACCTGATAGACGTATTCACGCATCATCAGGTCAAGCACGTAATCTGTATTCAGAGCTTATGCGCAATTTGGCAACTCGGAATAAGCCTGACGGTAATGCTCTCACCAGTGTTGTTGAGCGGTTTGTGACTGAGGCTAGAAAAGAAGCAGAGGCAAAAGAAGCCAATGTGTCTTCTGTAATCCACGAAAAACTGGCTTCGCTCTCAGAACTTGTTGGCGGTTACGATTTTGCAAAAGTTATTGAAGCTTATTGGATTGGACATGAGCAAGATAATGAAACCTTGAGATCAAATGCTATTCGTTGGTTACGTGCAGAATATTCAACAAAAACTGACGCGAAGAAAGATTTGGGGGTTCGTACAATAATTTCAGACTCATCATTTTATGATGCTTTGAAATTGATGAGTTTATTTATTCGACAGGCTGGTTACGAAGGCCTTTTGGTTAACCTAGATGAAATGGTAAATCTGTATAAGTTAAACAGCACTCAGGCTCGTACTTCAAACTATGAACAAATTCTTAGAATTCTGAATGACTGCCTGCAAGGCACAACAGAACACCTTGGTTTTTTGTTGGGTGGAACCCCCGAGTTTTTACTTGACCCGAGAAAAGGGTTATATAGCTATGAAGCCCTACAGTCACGATTAGCAGAAAATAGATTTGCCCAAAGAGCAGGTGTTATTGATTATTCTTCGCCAGCGTTGCATCTAGCCAGCCTTACACCAGAGGAGCTTTATATTTTGTTGAAGAATCTTCGTCACGTATTTGCAGGCGGAGATACGTCGAAGTATTTAGTTCCTGATGAGGCATTGAAATCATTTCTACATCACTGTAGCAAAACTATTGGTGATGCGTACTTTCGCACGCCAAGGAATACCATTAAGGCGTTTTTGGATATGCTCGCAGTATTAGAACAAAATCCTTCAGTAGTATGGTCACAACTGGTTGAAGCATCAATAGTTGAAGCGGATCGTCCTAGTGATGTTGAACTTGACGTTATTGGAGAGCAAAACTGTGATTCTGAGGGTCTAATAGACTTCAAGTTATGATGGATGAATATCAACTTCTCGACACCCGAGTTCAACGGTGGGTGTTTAAGCAAGGTTGGCCTGACTTAAGAGAAATCCAAAAGCGAGCCATTAACCCGATTTTATCTGGTGATCGAGATGTGTTGATTAGTGCATCTACTGCTGCGGGTAAGACAGAGGCATTCTTTCTTCCCGCCTGTAGTGCAATTGCTGATATAGAGGAAGGTTTTGGTATTCTCTATATAAGCCCTCTTAAAGCTCTTATTAATGATCAGTACCGTCGATTAGAAAGTCTTTGTGAAGTGCTAGATATGCCTGTTACACCTTGGCATGGTGATAGTGCACAGTCGAAAAAGAAAAAGGCGAAGAAAGCACCCTCTGGCATTTTGCTTATAACACCTGAATCATTGGAATCAATGCTTGTAAGAGATGCTGGCTGGGTGCAACAAGCTTTTGGCTTTCTTAAATACATTGTTATTGATGAGTTTCATGTGTTTATTGGTTCAGATCGTGGGCAGCATTTACTTTCATTATTGAATAGGCTAGAACACCTGCTTAATCGGTACTCTGATCCGATTCCACGAGTCGCATTAAGTGCAACACTAGGTGAATTAGATAAAGTTCCTTTATCCTTGAGACCGAATCAGAGCATGCCATGTGAAACCATAACTAGTAGCAAAAGCCATGCAACACTTAAAATCCAGGTTCGTGGTTATATAGAGCCCTTGGACTTACAACCCGACGATTTACGAGATTCGGCTGAAGATCAGATTTGCGAGGAGTTATATAGATTATGTCGCGGTGGTTCTCATTTGGTATTTGCAAATAGTCGCAAACGAACTGAAAGTATTGCCGCTCAACTGAGTGATTTATGCGAGCAAAATATCGTTCCCAATGAGTTCTTTCCGCATCACGGCTCGCTATCTAAAGAGCTTCGGGAAGAGCTGGAAGCTCGGTTGCAAAAGGAAATGCTACCAACGACCGCTGTGTGTACCATGACGCTTGAATTAGGTATCGATATAGGTAAAGTTAATTCGGTTGTTCAGGTCACTGCTCCACATTCTGTATCTAGTCTTCGGCAACGAATGGGGCGTTCCGGTAGAAGAAATTCTCCGGCAATTCTTCGCATGCTTATCTCTGAAGATGAACTTACTAAAAGCTCTAGTATTATCGATAAACTTCGAATGGAGTTGGTTCAATCGTTGGCCATGATTCGATTGCTGATTGCCAGTAAATGGTTTGAACCTGCTGATACAAGCCAAATGCACTTTTCGACGTTATTGCACCAAGTGCTAGCCGTAACCGCCCAGTGGGGAGGGATACGAGCAGATCAGCTTTATACATTACTCTGTACGAATGGCCCTTTCCAAAAGACAACGATCCAGCATTTTAAGTTGTTGCTATCCCATATGGGCTCTTGTGAACTATTGACTCAGCTATCGAGTGGCGAACTTGTGCTTGGTATTCAGGGAGAGCGGTTAGTAAACCAATATACTTTCTACGCAGTATTCAAAACACCAGAAGAGTTTCGTGTCGTGGTCGGCAATAAAACCCTAGGTACATTACCAATAGACTCGGTCGTCATCCAGGGACAGCATATTATTTTTGGTGGTCGCCGTTGGAAAGTGCTCGATGTAGATAGCGATAAGAAAGTAATTCATGTGGAAGCTACTAAAGGTGGCAAGCCTCCGTCTTTCGGTGGAGATGGGATGTCTATTCATGATGTTGTTCGTCAAGAGATGTTCCAAATATATTGCGAGGGTGATTACCGCATACAAGTTGGTCATGGAAAGGTAGATTACATAGACACAGCAGCTAAGAGCCTTTTTAAGGAAGGTGTATGTTTCTTTAAGGATAGTAAGCTAGAGTCAAAATCAATTATTCAGCAGGGACAGTACGTTTATATCTTTACCTGGATGGGTGATAAAGTTGTCAATACGATATCAGCAATCCTTTTGCAAAGTGGTTTCAAAGCCGGGGCGTATGCTGGAGTCATAGAGGTAGAGATGGCTTCCATTGATGATGTAGTCCAATGCCTCAAAAGTACTGTTAAAACTGGATTACCAACAGAAGCAGATTTGGCTAAAATGGTTGATGAAAAGCATATTGAAAAATATGACGAGTACTTACCTGATGAACTACTTTGTGAAGGGTATGGGTATCGTGCATTTGACTGCGAAAAAGCTGAGGCTTGCTTAACTAAATTAGTTATGTGACGTCGGATAATGACCCGGAGATTCATTGGGTTGATAGCCATCAGTTGGATAAATTAAATGTTTTTATCGATGAACACATTGAACGTATTGATGGCGAAATCCTTTCATTTGTAACCGTTCCTCCGTATTACTAGACGGGGGAATTAATTTACTAATCTCACTTCAAATACTTTGCATTCGCCCAACCATAGCTATTTTTGAACTTAATCATTTTCCAATCTTCATGAGATATTACTAATCTAAAGACTGACACAAAAACTCAAAAAGGAGAGTAGATGGCTCCCTGGTCGCGGCTCCCCCCCAAATAATCATCTTTGAACCTGTCCAAATTGCCTTATGTGAATATCTTTCTATTGGTGCGAGTGAAATAGATGTTGGTTCCCAAGTATTATTGATGGCGTCAAAAATGCCACCTGTATGCAAATACAACAATACCGGTTAAGGGACAACTTAAGGGACAAAATACAAGTTAAAGGACAATTCCATTGAAATCTGTCATCTATATGTCCCCGTTGAGTTGTTTTTTTAAAAGCACCTGACTACGCTAACAAGCGTCATATACATTGTGTTGCCAAGCTATGGGGGCAGAACGAGGCGGACTGTCCTCTGGTTTGTTTGGGATAAGTTGTATCGCTGGAGCAAAACCTAGCCTGACAATAGAATCGCTTTTACTCTTTTTGATTGGCAATCTCATATCCCATGGCTTTGTAACTTTTGGCTCTTTTATCAAACATTCTTTGTAGCATTGGTAACTTGATATCCACGTAATCATAGATAACAGTGTCGTGTTTACCATCGGATTGCCGATGAATACGGCCTGCATATTGGGCTAGTGTTCCTCGCCAGGAAATAGGCATCGTAAGAAATAATGTGTCGAGGCGAGGAAGGTCGAAGCCTTCACCGATGTATTTACCTGTTGCGACGATTACTTGAGCATCTTGTAATTTCTCATTTGCGTCTTCTCGCTCTTTGGCTTTCATCGCTCCTCGAAGCACTACGACGCTTAACTTTTGGGCCTCTAATAGCTTTAAGAGTAAATTGGCATGCTCTCTTCGTTCTGTCAGAAGTAGTGGGTGGCGACCAGCTTTAGTTGCTTCAGTCACATCACTTATGATCTGTTGGTTTCTTCCATGATTTTCCATAATCCAGTGATAGACGGAAGCGATGTGTGGTCGTTTTTCTAGTTCACTGAGTTCTGGCGGTGGTTGGCTGCGTACATGTTTTATGTGGACGGTTTGAGTAAAAGAATTGCTATGGCTTGAAATGACTTTATGCCTTACTGGGCCTGCTAGCATAAACATGATCTTTTGATGTCCATCTTGCCTATCTGGTGTTGCTGTTAGTCCATGTACGTATTTAGCATTTACTTCATTGATAACCATCTCATATCTTGCCGCTGAAATGTGGTGGCATTCGTCGATTTATACTTTTTGGAATCGTTCACAAGGTAGGTGGGAGGTTTTTCTAGGCCGTATATGTGGGGGCTTTCGAGGTGATCGTCAAGCAAACATTGTGGGAAACCCCGAATCCTTGTTCACTAGCACGGTGTTCGCCACATTGGACATAAGCTATACACTACTCGATACTTATAAGTCACCCATAATGTTCACCAGTTTGGATATCACGCGCCGAGCAGTTCAGTCTGCATGATATGGCCACTGATGCTTTGCTTTGAATGGGCTTGTTGCAAATAATCAGATAAGACAGATCTACCCAGTGATGGGCTTAATGATTACTGGTAAACAACCTCAACATTGAAGAGACGATTCATGAAGGCGGATCTCTCCCGCACAAGGGTTTTACGTTCATCATGACGAAGCCAGAAATCAAACTGGCCTTTGTTCAACATCCGTAATGCTTCGAATCCCTGGATTGTTGACCAGGCTCGCTTTCGTATTTTAAAACCGCCGGTGGCTACAACGAGCTTCTTGATGGGGGCGTGATCGGACTCGATGCCATTATTGAGGCACTTCACTTGCCGCTGCTCGACATCCGCTCGCAGTCGTCCCTCCTTCTTCAAGCGGGCAATCGCATTGGCGTATGAGGAATGCTTGTCGGTGTTTAACGTTTTAGGCTGATTATCTAAGTCATAACATCTCAAGCAGCGCCTAAGAAACTGATAAGCAGCTTCTTTATTACGTTTGTGAGAGAAATAGAAATCCAGCGTTTCTCCTTGTTTATTGATGGCACGGTAAAGGTAGTGCCATTTCCCTTTCACTTTGACGTAGGTTTCATCGAGCTGCCACGATGAGTCAGTGCGGATGAATTGATGGCGACGTAATTTCTTACGTAATGCCGGGGCATATTCAATGAACCAACGATAAATGGTCGAACGATTAACCGAAATCCCTCGTTCTGCCAGCATGTCACTGAGGTTTGCGTAACTCATTGGTGTCGAACCATACCAACGAAGGCACCAAAGAATGATTTCAGGGGCAAAGTGTTTCCATTTGAATTCGGGGTTGGTCATTGAGTCGCTAGATTAGATGGGAAAGAAGGAACTCTGAGCCGAGACTGAATTTTTTGCAACAAGCCCCCATGCATTGCGTTTTTTACGTTGCTGATCATTGTGTTAACCCATTTGAAATACGGCAACTCTACACAATCAGCACCCCCGCCGGTCACTATTGAATAGTGAAAACTTTCCGCATCCTCAATACCACGAAAACAAGCAAGGCCATCAGATATAACCAGTGATTTAGGACATAAATGAGCTTTTGCCCAACGAGTAAGCTCTTCTTTTTTAAAGCCTTTAACTGCGCTGAAACGCATTCGTATTGGGTGACCTTCTTTGTTCAACGATACTGCGGCAACAAAAGTACGCTTTCCCTTAGCACCGCGTCCTCGAACACCACGATGGACACCGCCCCAGTAAACATCGTCTAGTTGCACATAACCATCCAAAGGTGTTTCATCATCACGTTCTTTCATCGCTTGCATTAGCTTTTGTTTCACTCGCCAAGCCGTGTTGTATGAGACACCGAGCTGCCTTGAAAGCTCAAGAGCAGAGATGCCATTCTTTTCTTGTGTTATTAGGTAAATAGCTAGAAACCAGATAGTTAAAGGTAGTTTAGAATGCGCAAAAAGAGTGCCTGATATTAATGAAGCTTGATGATGACACTGGTTACATTGATATAAGGCGCGTGACTTTAACTGACAATATTTTTCATGATGACAGTTAGGGCAGCGGTAACACGTTGGCCAGCGCATATTAAACAAGCGGTTCTGGCATTGTTCTTCAGTACCATACTCTTCAATAAAGCGATGAATAGAAATGCCTTTTTGGAACTGAACCTGATTTTTAGCCATGCTCATATCCTCATCATTTAACTAATCTAAATGTAGTTCATGAGAGCTGAGCATTAGTGGTAATCAGAAATTTCTAAGATGTTTATGTCGCCATTCTTTAACATTGATTCATCATCTTTTTGCGAAGGTTAATCGACAACAGCATAACAAACAGTATCTATTACGTTAAATCGGAGCGGAACTGACGTGATCATGTAACGGCCAAAGACAAGAAAGGCCGCCAGTGGCGACCTATCAGACGAATCTGGGCTGTGTTAGCAGCAGAGCATTTTGAGGGTGCAAGTGACATTTCTATCTTGGTTGGCAAACATATTGTATAGCAAGGTTATATCAACAAATTGGATTTATGTTCAAGCTCAAACTATGCTTGCCTTGTTGCATATAATGGGTGGTAGATATATGACCTCCTATATGAAGCTGACTTTTCTTTAACCTCTGGCTGTAAGGCC
>NZ_JAKJSP010000056.1:0-48358 GCF_050337085.1 Photobacterium sagamiensis
ATTCAAGCCTTGTTCGATAAGAGCAGGATCGAGAACATCAGCAAGACTTTGAAAGTCAGTACGGCTGTTAAGGGAAACGGAGGCAAGAGCATCTGAAAGTTGCATAAAAAAATCCGGAATCATTAACTGATTCCGGATTATGTCAGCCTCATAGGATCGTTCAACTGATCCTTAACTGATCGGCATTACCCAATGGGCGGCCTTTTTGCGTTATACCAATCGGCCAGCAACACCATGATTCTTGATCTCTACTAAAATAAGACTCTGTATAAGTAAACATTACTTTCCCTTCAGGCAGTGGTTTCGGCCGCCTGCTGATGCTGAGTTGCAAATAAGTAAGGAATCATGATGAATGACAGTGAAAAACAACAAGTAGTTGATTTATTGAATAATATTATGGAAGCGGAGTTGGCAGGTGTTGTTCGCTATACTCACTATTCCTTAATGGTATTTGGCTATAACCGCATACCGATAGTTTCCTGGCTGAAGGGAAATGCTGAAGAAGGCCTTGCTCATGCTCATAAAGCGGGGGAACTTGTGACCTTGTTGGGCGGGCATCCATCACTCAAGGTGGGTCCTTTGCTGGAGACCCAAAAACATGATGTTGGTGATATACTTAGGGAAAGTTTAGAGCATGAGAAATCGGCTCTGGCCTTGTATTATAAGCTTCTTCATCTGGCAGAAGGCCAATCGGTATTGCTTGAAGAGTATGCCAGGGAAATGATAGCCCTCGAAGAGCTTCATCTTGATGAAGTCGACAAGATGCTCAGAAAACCCGGTGATGTAAAACCGTTTCATAGCTAAGCTGACTCTCTGCAGCATGGATGCTGCGCTTAAACCCCAATCAGGTGAATCAATCCTTTACGGGGATTGCCAATTCTTATCCTCAACTCATTCCGTCACTATCTTATCTGCTAAAGTATTGACTATGTAGCCTCATTTCTATTTCATCTGTAACAACGCAGTTATCCCGATTGGTATTATTTATCCATTGAATTCATCAGCGAGAATTGTGACGACTTGGGTGCACGAAATGGGTCATCAGGTCTACTATAAATTAGGGAAGCCCAATATACCGCCGCAGGCGAAGGGACGACCATCATTAACGAAATACGGTGGCATTAATGACAGTGAATGGTTTGCCGAGCATTTCGTCGCCTGGTTGTTAGCGCCCCAGACATCAGAAAGCACTTTACCGGATGCCTTTGCATTCATTACCGAAGCGGTTGCTACTGCGAGTTAACCAAAAAAGGACAGATTATGACCCTTTTAATCCAAGCCCAAGACCTGTTAAAACAGCATTTAACCATTGAATTACTGCGCCATCTCTTCAAGTTGGAGAAGCTGGCCCATGGCGAAGAGGCCGATCAAATTGGTGAGCTCTGGGAAGCTGTGATAGCTGATGCTGATGAGGCTTTAATTGACGAGGCGAGAAAAGAAGGGCTGATTTAATGGCGGGGGCGAACTATTCAAACACCTTAGATGGCAACGCCCATATTCATGCCCGCCTCAACGAACTGTTAGCCCGTGGCCAGAACCTGCAGCCTGCCTTTCAGGATATCGGAGAAATGCTGCTTCTTAGCCATAACGAACGCTGGGCTAAACAAGAATCACCCGACGGCCAGACATGGTAACCACTGAGTGAAGATTACAAGAAGCGGAAGAAAAAGAACCAAGACTTTATCCTGGTACTGAATCAGCATTTAGGTCGGGAGCTGAACTACCAGGCACAGCCGATGTCGTTCGCGTTCGGCACTAACTATGAATACGGGGCAATCCACCATTTCGGAGGCTCCCCTGAAATAAGACCACAAAATGCCGCCATTCCTGCCCGCCCATGGTTGGGCGTTTCAGATGAAGATACCGAGCAGATTTATCAGATTCTGGGTGATTTTCTGACAGTGGTGGAAATCGAACTCACAGAGACCGATAAACCATTTCCGCACGTTGATACCATTACATTGATATTTAATGTGCCACTAAATTTTTCAGAAGCGGATCGTTAGAAGCTGGAAAAAGCGGTGTGCTTTGCCCAATCAAAGCAAGTTTTAGAGATGAAACAACAATAACATCGAAGCACAACTACGCTGTTCATAAAGCCTGATGATCTTGCTGGGAGCAGAATATGAACACTATCAATACAGCGATGGAGAGACATGTAAGGGGATGATGGAGAAACCGGTCACCGGTTTATGGATGTTTATTCCTGGGATTATTTTCATCATCCTAGGTTTAGCAATCATCGTATATCCGCAGATATTAGCATGGTTTGTTGCTTGCGCACTTATCGTAATGGGTGTCACCATGCTGATGATGGTCAAATTTATGCGCGGTATCGGAAAACGGTTTCACAGTAGATCCAGATAGGATCGAAATCACATTCTATCCCAAGATCCAAAATCAATTCGATGTCGGCTTTTGGCCGAAAGCGGGTAATGTCTGTCAGATAAGGCACAGAGTTAATTTTAGCTGATTTATGTCCAGGTGGTGTCGATATGTAGCGTACACATACTCAGTGTTAACCCAATATAGTGATGTCACATTTCCCTATTTTAGAGATGTCACATTCTGGTATGGTGAGTTCCCGTTACTAACCGTATTCATAGCTATGTGTCCTACTTTGCATCCACAGAAATGGTGGATAACCACTGCTAGGCCACGGCCTATAGGTGACCGAAACGTGGTGCTGTAACAAGAACAGCACTCTCGAACAGGTGCAAAAAAGGCCTCTACCGACCCCTACAAATGTTAACCGTTGTTCATTTCAATGAGCTCGAAAAGTCTAACGTTTTGCCCGTATCGAAATAGCACATCAGGCAAACGGTAGCCCCCGACAAACTGTAACGCCATGCTCAACGCTTCCAGACGCATCACCCGCACCTTAAGAAAAGGTATTGACTCGTCCCAGCCATCGCCTTGAATTTTCGCCTCGACCACCAGTCCCTCCTCAAAGGGAGGTATTGAATCGAACATCAGAAAAAAACCGCCATACGACATATCCTTGACCTTGCCGACCACTGTGCCGAAAGAAGGGTGATTCAGTATAACCTCATAGGGTGCTTTGATACGTTGATGCTTGCGTTTCTCTATCATAATATTCCCTTAAATAGACAATCCCCCACAGGAAAAAAAGGGGCGAAAAACAATTTGTAGCGGACAATGTTGAACTTAGTGCATATAAATTCCGAATGCGAACGGAATTATTAATTTAAGAAATTTATGTGCGGTTTATCAAAGATTGAAGCCGCTAATCTTTGTTTTAAAACTGTGAGGACAGTCGCGCGATGGGATTCAGGACAAGATATCCCACCAGAATGGGGATTGTTGCAAAAAAATCAGCCAAGGCTCAGAATTCCTTCTTTCCCATCCAATCCAGCAACTCGATGACCAACCCCGAATTCAAATGGAAACACTTTGCTCCTGAAATCATTCTTTGGTGCCTTCGTTGGTATGGTTCAACACCGATGAGCTACGCAAATCTCAGCGACATGCTGGCAGAGCGGGGGATTTCGGTTAATCGTTCGACCATTTATCGTTGGTTCATTGAATATGCCCCGGCATTACGCAAGAAGTTACGTCGCCATCAATTCATCCGGACAGACTCTTCGTGGCAGCTCGATGAAACCTACGTCAAAGTGAAGGGGAAATGGCACTACCTTTACCGTGCCATCAACAAGCAAGGCGAAACGCTGGATTTCTATTTCTCTCACAAACGTAATAAAGAAGCCGCTTATCAGTTTCTTAGGCGCTGCCTGAGATATTACGACTTAGATAATCAGCCTAAAACGTTAAACACCGACAAGCATTCCTCATACGCCAATGCGATTGCCCGCTTGAAGAAGGAGGGACGACTGCGAGTGGATGTCGAGCAGCGGCAAGTGAAGTATCTCAATAATGGTATCGAGTCTGATCACGCCCCAATAAAGAAACTCGTTGTAGCCACTGGTGGGTTTAAAATACGAAAGCGAGCCTGGTCAGCCATCCAGGGATTTGAGTCATTACGGATGGTAAACAAAGGGCAGATTGATTTTTGGCTTCGTCATGATGAACGTAAAACCCTTGTGCGGGAGAGATCCGCCTTCATGAATCGTCTATTCAATGTTGAGGTTGTTTACCAGTAATCATTAAGCCCATCACTGGGTAGATCTGTCTTATCTAATTATTTGCAACAACGCCATACAGGGAAAGACATCGAAATTTTAGCTAAACGAACTCGGTTATATCATGCTGCGAAAGCACGACACCCAGAGCGATGGAGTGGCAATATTAAAAATTTAGAACAAGTCGGTTCTGTATACCTGAATCCTGAAAAAGGGAAAGCCAATAGCAAAGAAGTCGAGGCGGCATAATATTTAACTAACAGGCGACAAGTAGCTTGAAAACCGCCGCTTGTGTTAGTTTGTCGCAGTTAATCACCTATACGGCCAGGTGGTACATCATCTCGCTCGCTTAGGAAGTCGTCTTCAACCTGTTCTTCTTCGAAAACCTTATTCCAAGATTTTCTGTCTTCACACTTTGCACTGATTCGAATCCAACTTCCCAGAAGTTCTTTAAGGCAATCCTGACATAAATCTAGCTCTATATGATTACCATCACCAAAAACTGAATTGTAACCGCCAGTTTTATCGATGCAGAGAAATTCATGAAATTCGGCATCTTCAGAACTTGCAGTGAATCCACATTTATCACAAGTTAGCTGAGATACTTCATTTCGAGTAATTGGTTTCATCTTTTTCATCATGTGTTACCTAGCGTTGTATTCACATTAGTATAGCTTTGCATTATCAAGCTGCTCATTTCCTCCCAATACCGAGCAAAAACTGACTCTTTGTTGACTATCTCCAGGTTGCATTGCTATGCAGAAGTAAATCAAGAACGCTAATTCGGTTATGCCCCATTGTGAGTATGAGTAGAAGCTCATACACATTCTGTTCACCTAGTTTTGTCATTCTTGAGTTTATGCGATAGCAAAACGCAAGATCCCACTGATTCACTAAATTTACAGTCCTGTTGGACATCTAAGAGCCAAAAGTTGCGGTGACAACATGACTGAATATATTGCCTAACACCACTATATGTCGGCGATTTATCGCCAACTAAAATAATATCTGTATTTAGTATTCTATTACCCTATAAAGCTCACCTATAACAGCGTAGGATCAAACAACTTTAGATAAAAAACCAGGTTTGCACTCAGGTGCACTAACATAAAAAATCATGCAACTAACAGCAAAAGCATCACTTAATCACGCTTTACTTATTTCTATTTGCACACCGCAGTTTAAAGGTGATGAGGCAACAGAATCACTTGCAGAACTTGCTCGTTTAGTGACTACCCTAGGGTTTAAAGTGGTCGGCACGCAGTCGCAAAAGCAAAGTTCGACCCAAAGACTGAATGTACTGGGTTTAGGAAAACTGGCTGAAATAGCGCACCTCACTGGTAACAAGGGTTTGGTTGAAGAAGGAGAAGAAGCCGAAGACTTACCTGATGAGACGCCATTTACTGACATCCCTTCAGAAAACCTGCCGTTTTCATGTGCTGATGTGGTGGTATTTGATTGCGATTTAAGTCCATCACAGCTGCGTAATGTGGAGAATCAATTAGGCGTAGAAGTGTTTGACCGTACGGGGATTATTATTGAAATTTTTAGTCGTCATGCTCGTACCCGAACAGCACGCTTACAAGTTGAAATTGCTCGCCTTAATTATTTAGCGCCGCGACTTAGAGAGTCCACAAGTGGTAATAAAGAACGTCAAATGGGTAAAGGTGCTGGCGAAACTACGCTAGAGCTAGACCGTCGTAAAGTACGCGACCAATTAGCCGAACTAAAGCGCGAGTTGGTTAGTGTTCAAGATGAAATGAAAGGCCGACGTACACAACGTTCTGAACTTTTTTGTGTCGCTTTGGTTGGTTATACCAATGCGGGCAAGTCATCAATGATGCGAGCGATTACAGGTAGTGAGGTATTAGTAGAAAACAAACTTTTCGCAACGCTTGATACCACCGTACGTGCGTTGCAGCCAATCACTCAACCTCGAATATTAGTTTCAGATACAGTAGGTTTTATTAAAAAATTACCTCACGATTTAGTTGCCTCATTTCATTCAACCTTAGCAGAAGCGCATGATGCTTCATTGTTGTTGTATGTGGTTGATGCCTCAGATCCTTCTTTTCGTTCGCAACTTGATGTTGTACACGAGGTACTGGAAGAAGTGGGCGTTGAAGGCATTAAAAAATTACTTGTACTGAATAAATCAGATCAACTGAACACTGAGCAACAGCAGGCACTGATGGAAGAGTTTCCTGATGCCATGATGACTTCAACCCGCAACCCTCTTGATATCACTAAACTGCATAAATATATCGTTGGCGTTGCCGAGCACGAGATGATTGAAGATGAGATTATTGTTCCTTATACAGCTAAAGGTATCATAGGTGAAATTCGATCTAGCATGAGTGTCACTAAGGAAGAATATGAGTATAGTCATATTAAGCTCACCGTACGGTCAAACGCGATTGACTTAGCAAGGTTAAAAAAGCAGATGCTGAATTTATAAAGAGGAAAGTGTGAACTGCCACCGCCATAATAAAAAACCTCTCACTTTAGGTCGTTATTTAGCCTTAGTTGAGAGGCTCTGGTTTATCAATTAACGGTGAGTGCCCTTGTTAATTGAATCTAGCATAACTCCCTCACAAAACCACCATTAATTAAAGTTGATTAGAAAAGCTACTCAATAATTTCCCAATTACATTTTTCTTTTTTTTCTTGTGGGTAAGTATTACAACCGACTAGGTCTTTATTCATTGCAATACACAATAAGTGAGTCGGCCGGCTCATAGCAACATAAGTTGTTTTCACCTTCCTTCTAAACGTTCAAAACTTTGTGGACGGTTATATTCATCTCCACAAAACAAATCACCTGATGGTTTACCAAAAAAATAATCGCCTTCAGAATTACCATAATTCTGATTCTCAAATAATAACGTTGCCATATTAGTTTCCTCTTTTACTGAGTGAATAGTGCCAATTTTGATATCGATACCATCTTTAGAGAAAAACTAACGTAAAACTAACGGGGTCAGGTCTTGTATTTTGCCTATCGAACGTTTCCCATACTTTCCGGCTCTTCTCCGGTTTGTTGAGTCTCCGATTGTTAATAGAAATAACTTAACGTAATGTTTTATAGAATTTATTTTATTAACAGAACGGTGTAGTACTCTGATGTCACTGACTTCAGCTCTATTTAACTTTCCAGGCCAATGCATTCATTCTATTTCTACCGAAGAAGCATCGACAGTACTTGTAAAATGTCGACAAGGCTATCTTGTWTTCTACTCTCCCTGCACTTGAAYCYAGTAAGCTGGTTGACCTTGTTCATATTGGTGTCGACGAGGTAGCAAGAGCCAAAGGCCATGACTACATGACCGTTGTTTATGACCTTATCTCAGGGCACTTGATATGGGTAGATCACGGAAGAACTGCCAATATACTTATCCATTTTTTAGAGCAATTACCGCTGAAAACAAGAGACGGAATTCAAGCAGTATCAATGGATATGGGCCAATCCTATCAATCMGCAGTGAGAAAAGTTYTACCAAACTCAGACATCGTATTTGACCGATTTCACGTGATGCAAAACTACCATCTACTGATTAGRAAAGAACGAAAYAAAGCGTTTAGAAATGGTACACATCARGAAAAAAAGATGCTTAAGGGCACGTTGTTTCTYCTCCTTAAGAATGCACCTAAATTAAATGATAAACAGTCAGATAGATTGGATGATTTACTTGAAAGTAATAAGACACTTTGCACCATTTATATGCTTAAAGAGCAACTACAAGCTTTGTGGTGTGARCGTGATTTTGACTCAATGGTTATAGCTCTTGRTGCGTGGTGCCRGCTAGCCAAAAAGACAAGGATTTTATCACTTATCAATTTTGCTRACTCTCTCTGGGAGAGAAGAGTCGGCATATGTAATTACGCTAAATATAGGCTGACGAATGCTCGTGTGGAAGCAGGCAACGTGTCAATTGGCCTTCTGAGGCGAAGAGCTCGCGGGGTTAGAGACACAGAGTATTTTAAGTTAAAGATTAGGCAAACATCGACCAAAGAAACGCATTCAATKTTTTATCCAGAAATCAAGCTCACCTAACCGGAGAAGAGCCCCTACGCTAATATTGCTTAACATCAAAGATATGAATATTCATTCAAAATAATGTAGGTGCATTCGGATCAGAAGATCATTTCTAATCGCCTTGGGACAAAGGCAACTTAGTTCCATTGCACTAGGCATTAGTACAATGTAACTAACTAATTGACATCATATTTGTTCAATTCCTAGAAGAAATGGCGCAAGCCACCTTCAAATCATGGTTTGTCGATTTCGATCCAGTTAAAATAAAGATGCGTGGTGAGCAAACAGAAGGAATGGATATGTTGATTAAAATCTCAAAATTTATTTTGGTCGTTGGAATAATACTTAGCACAGTCTCAGCATATGCTTATACTGAACGCTTGAATTTATACGGTGTTCCCGTAGACAAATATGGGAATGAAAAACCAAAAACGGTACCGGAATGGAAAACAAATTCCAGAGTCATTAATAGTGCAGGCACAAAATTATGGACTGCGTCTGTTCAGCCGTTAAGATCCGTTAGTGCAATCGGTGATATGAATGACCAAACAATGATGGGCTTAGCTGTACAATGCGTACCACGCAATTCAGTGCGTATACAAATGCAATTTAAAGGTGACGCGCCAGTACTTGTCGAGGATAAAACTCAGGAATATTCTGGTATTGAATTTAATATAATAAATGCACAGCTATGTACGGTTTCCGGCGACACCTGCACGGGCATTATGCTATATCAACATCCAGAGCACCTAAACTTTCTGAGCATTTTTAACGTTCTAGAAAAAGGGATACTTAAAGATATTGCAGATTCTAATGAAGTGTATCTTGAGATTCCGAGGCCGGATAACGGGAGTGGTGATTTAGGTCCAAAATCTTGGGAACAATACACTGGTCTAGGTACTTGGGACCACTTTGTTATTCCGGTTGACGGCGCGAAAGAAGCATTATCAAAAATACTTACTGAGTGTCAATACGAACTTTAAGACTTTAGCAGACAATAAAGCTTGAAAAACAGCTGCTACGTGTTGAGGTAAAAGCTCGTATGAAAAATGATGCTGAAGTATTGGCTGATGGCTGGTATAAATAAAGCTTTAGGCAATATCCAATAGAGAATGTCATCTAAACAGTACTATTTAACGTAAATGCTCTAACGTATTTCTGTCCCTCAATGATTTAGAGCAGAAAGTCTAAGTGATTTCTGCCCCAAAACAATTTAGAGTAGTTGCTCGTAACATATTGGGAATTTCTCATTTGTTCCTTTTTCTCGAATGCCATATCATGCTTCTACTTGTTCACTCGTTCAAAAAGAGGTTGGGTATGTTCTATATTATGTTAATTGCTTTAGCGTTAACTGGCGAATTATTACCTGCTGAGTCTGATAAATTTTATATCACTTCAAATGTCGATAAGCCCATTTTATTCCAAAGGAAAGGGGATGACCTATGGTCTGCAAAGATAGTTGATCAACAAAACCAGCGCTACATACCCTTTGATGAGTTTCATATTAATGGTCTTGCTGTAGGCAAGAGATCTGGCGATGTTTATGACTATTATGATATTACGGAAATCTTACCTGTTAAAACGCTTAACCAATTAACTAAAGGTGAACACTTTTCTGTTGACGGTGGTAACATTTTCATTAACCACGGAAAACATGAGATATGGATTTCATATTCACCAAATGACATAACTAGTCAAGAGTTATCATTACGTGTCCTATGGCCTGAAAAAAGCTCAGACGAGATGATACTTGCGGTTAGCTCAGAAAGAAAATTAACCAATGATGATGTTGGTTCTTTGGATGTTGCTCGTTTACGTTTAGCTCGAAATGAGATATTTGCTAGGCATGGGTATAAATTTAGTTCTAAGGAGCTAGCGTATTATTTTGAAGCAACCAGTTGGTATCGTCCGATGGATACGTCGGTGCAGCTATCTGATATTGAGCGGTATAACGTTGAGTATCTACGCATGTTAGAAGACGAAATACTTCGTTCCGAATCTATTGAGTTTGGTTCTGATGATGTGAAGGTGAGTGTTAAAAACGAGAACTATTTAATTGGCGACTCAGCAGGCAGATTACTTAGTAAAGATGAACTCGCGATATACAGTCCAGCTGAACTTCGATTGATACGTAACGAAATTTTCGCTCGTCACGGCTACATATTTAAATCTGAAGATTTAAATCGTTATTTTTCGCAACAGTCTTGGTATAAGCCTTATACTGCGGATGTTTCATTATCCTCGATTGAAGCGAAAAATGTTCGCCTGATAAAAGCGTTAGAGTCAACTAATTAGTCAACTTCATTAAATGGATAGAGACCTCAAATTATCACCTCTTTCTGTTATGCGAATAAGATGATTTTTGACTGAATATGTACCACTAATACAGGACACATTGTTAAGCGACTTTTCGATACTTAAATTAGTTCCATATTTGTCGAATTAAGTAATTAATCTAACTCATTTTTGTCCCTTAGCGAGTTAGAGGCAAAAGGCAAGACGTGGCAAAAGGCAAGACGGCGAAAGGCAAGACGCGCCACCATTGATACGCGCGATCATATAACAAGGTCATCAAAAATCGCGCACAATGTGAACTGAACTTGCAACAATTGCAATTTCCCTATTTATAATCTCATATTCACGCCAATACCTTGAAACCAAGTAGTTGACTGATAACGTCAATTGTTAACCGTGGCGCTCTACTTCATGAAAACTCGGCCAAAACCCCGTTACATTTAAATCAATCCCGGTATTGCGAAGCTAAACTTATAGATATGGATCAGAAAACCTAAATGATGCTATGAAAAAAATAATAGTTGGGCTGGTTGGCTTCTTACTCTTATTTATCATCATCCGCCAGATGATTAATCAGGACAGTGTAATTGCAAGGCAAGTAAGAGCCATTGCCACACCTGAAGCTAATTATCTGCTAAAGATTAATCAGCACATCAGCAAAACCCAAAGGCCTGAAGAGACTTTTCCGTTTCCCATTAAAGTAGGGGGCATTGGACCTGCTCAGTCCCTTTATTCAGGCCCCAATCAATACCCCTTTTATTGCATGACTTTAGACTCAGGTTTAGGTCAGCCGCTCATGGATAATCAAACAGGTTTTGGGGTTCCCGTTTATGACATTGTTAACGGCGAAAAACACCTTGGCTATTCTAAAGATTGTTCATTAAATACCCGCCTTGCCTATGTCGTTGTCGATAAAAACAATAAGCTACATAGCAAAACAGAGCTCGAACTAAAGCAATCGCCACTAAACAAAGGCGAGCTATTAATTAGGGTGGAACAAGGCACCATCAACCGTTATATCTACACCATATTGATGCCGATTTATCCGACTGAGCTCGGCAATCAAAGCAGTGCCAATGCCTGGAATAAACGCTTGATTTATCGTTTTGAAGGAGGCTCCGGCATAGGTTACAGGCAGGGTCGAATTAGACTGTTCAGATTAATTAATAAAGATCTTTCCCAATTGAAAAAAGGTTACGCCTTAATCACCTCCAGCGGTAATCGAACCAGCTATGGATATAATATGTTATTGGCAGAAGATACCGCCAGACGGGTAAAGGCGCAATTTGTAAGTTTATTCGACAAGCCTTTGTATACAGTTGGAATAGGAGGATCTGGCGGTGGCTTATCGCAATACCTTATCGGCCAAAATAGTCAGGACATATTAGACGGTTTGCTGCCTTTGTATTCTTACCCAGACATGGTAAGTGTCGCCACTTATGCCTTAGATTGCGACTTGCTTAATAACTATTTCAGCTTTCGAGCCAGTGATAGAGTCAGATGGCAAAATTGGCAAAATCGACAGCATGTGGAAGGCCTACGGGCCATAAATGGCGCGAAACAAAAAGCCGGTTGGCTGCAACCGTTAAATCAGTTATTGCGTTGGCAAAAACCAGAATTTCCGCGGGGCAATAATGAATGTATCAACGGCTATTTTGGTTTAAGCAGTTACATTAATAACCCTAAACAAGGCTTTCTTAAACCCTACTTTCATGATTCAGTTGTTGAAAAGGTCAACTGGAATTATTGGCAGGATATGGTGCATATATTTGGTCAAGATGAACACGGCTTTGGCTTATCGACCTGGGATAATGTAGGGGTTCAATATGGTCTGCAAGCGTTGCTAAAAAACCACATTACATTTAATGAATTTATTGACTTAAATAGAAAAATTGGCTCATGGAAACCTCTAAAACAAATGAAGGCAGAACGAATGATAAGCCTTAGCGCAAAAATTCCGCCAATTTGGTTATCGTTATGGGGACATCATAATATTACCAAAGTCGACACCGTCTCGGCGAAACGACAATCGGCTTCATTAACAGCTATTAACAAGGCCTATGAATATGGCCAGGTGTTTATTGGCCGTATTTCCTTACCCATCATTGATATTCGCCATTACCTTGAAGACGATTTGAATATGCATCATACCTCGGCCTCTTTTGCCAGCCGCTTACGGATCCTTAACTCGCAAAAACATACTCAAAATCATGTGATATGGATTTCTGATAAGCACTATACTCCAATTGAAAAAGCCTATGATGTTATGGATAAATGGTTAATGACCATAAACCAGCTGCCCGATCACTTGTCTTATCAACAAAAAGTACAAATAGCTAAGCCCATTATGGCCAAAGACACCTGTTTTGCCGAAAACGGCAATATCATAGCCTCTGGTAATGGCGTTTTTAATGGTGATTGGAATCAACAAGCAAATGGTACTTGTACTAACCTTTTCCCCATCTATAGTAATAGTCGAATAAAAGCAGGTGCTCCCTGGCAAGGAAGTATTTTTAAGTGTCAGACCATTCTTATCGAAACAGCCATTGAAAATGGCATGTATGGCGATTTGGATTTGTCTGCAAAAGTGAGCGCATTAAAGCAAACCTTTCCGGATGGGGTTTGTGATTATACACTTGGCGATATGGGCAGGCCAAAACATTTAAGCCATTAACCATTTCCATCTACGATGGTTGCTAAGTGGACATGAAACCTAAATAAGTATTATTAATAAGGTTCTTTGTCCATCCTTCTGGTTCTAGGTTTAAACCGTTCTGAATGGTTTAATATTGTAAGAGTCTGATATAGGGTCTATATTAATTTAATTGAGTGTTGAGTTGGGGGAATTAATCCCCGCTTATTCTTGAACAACACAAGTATTAAAATGATCGAACGATTTACCTAAGAAGAGAGAGTCCTCTTGTTTATAAAGTTAGCCGCCATATAAAGGATTATTATGACATTAAGAACCTTATTTACGACCTCCATCATCGCATCGACTATTGTTTTGTCTGCATGCTCCAATAATCCAGCCGAAATCGATGCACCCAACGCAACGGCAGAAGTAACTATGGGTGTGAATGCGGTGCCGTATGAGTCAGCAGAAAAGCCTGCTTTTTCGGCCAGTATCTCAGTGGTAGTAACCTCCACGGTGATTGCGATTGATCATAAAACTCGCCTTGTAACCTTGAAAGATGAAGAAGGTAAGCCAGTCACCTTCACAGCAGGTAAAGACGTTCGTAATCTAGGACAGGTGAATGTGGGTGACACTGTGACGGCTGAGTACATGCAAAACTTTTCTCTCCGTGTGCTAGCGACTAAAAATCCTGAGGCCGCAGCGGCTGAATTAACCGTTCTTGGTCGAGCTGAAGAGGGGGATATACCTGGTATGGCCCTTGTAGGTACGAAAGTTGATGTATTAACGGTTGAAGAAATCAATCTTAAAGCAAATACATTCAAGTTGAAAAATACTGACGGTGCCGTCCGTGAATTCACTGCGCACAATCCAGAAAACTTAAAAAAATCTGCTGTGGGTGATGTTGTTGTTATGACTTACACTGAAGGGCTCGCTATTTCTGTTGAAGAGAAAGCCGTGGAGTAAGTTGTTAGTTTCATGAGGAGCATAGAAAACAAGAGCATCAAGGGGGAGCCATTCCCCCTCCATTTCAAGCCTATACTCGTGAATGTGAATACTCGTGTACATCAATGCAGGGCTTCCGCTTATTAGTGGGTAAGAGTGGAACCAAAATGTACTTCATACGGTATACGCCCAATGGTAAGAAGGGATCAATGTCATTGGGTTCCTTTCCTGACTAAACAGCAGCCCCAATCTCCGGTTCCGCTTGAGCCAGTAATAAGCTTTTCTGTGCTAAATGATTTGTTCAAAACCCAGTGCCACTATCTAACTTCATTAGTCATTGTGCGCTGGTAGAGCTGAAATTAGTGAGAGATATAGCAATCAAGCCAGCTTAATGCTGGTTTTTTTGCCTGAAATTCGGAAAGTTCCAATAAGAAAAGACTTCTTCACTTTATATCCAATCGACATTTGATCATGGGGACAGTGCTCATGCTTGATGTTAACAGTCATCAATCACAATATTTATTTTTGCCTACAGTACGGCAGGTAGCTGACTTGCGGTTGCCTTGTGAATCCGTTCTTGTCTCAAACTTGGTGCTCGACGATTGGTGGCTGATAAAACCGTCGTCTTCCTTCGTATCCGCTTTATTGGATTTGCTCTCGTACTTGGTATGGGTTGAGCCATCACTACAATGTGTCTGTTTCATTGAACCAGACCCGTAGGTGGTACAATTGACGGCATGCGCTGAGAACGACATACATACGAATACAGCAACAGCGAGTAGACTTTTCATCATTTCTCCTTGGGCGCATAAACCTGATGTTGAACCCTACTATTCAAACTGAACAGCAAGGTGATTCGTTTCTCTTGTCAGTATTGACGATAAGCTCTTCACATACCTAATTTGTACGGCGGTGCAGACTCAAATTATTCTAACCTAACGTGGGGTGTGCGGCATTGTGCGGCTTTTTTGAAGCGCTCAGATAATGAACAATTATGCCATTAACACTGAATTCGGTAATCATGGCCAACCTATGTATACCGATTGGTATTAGTTTTAATTTCCTACGCCTTTCTCGTGCAGTGTACTTATGGGTAGAAAATCTGCCGCATAAGCATGCTTAATAGTATCTCAATTGATCCAACCACTTGTCTTAGTTGCACTCTTACGGACTAATTATTGGTTTTGTTAATGAATTTATGAAAAAATATGCCGATAACTTATAAGGCCTCTATTCGAACACTCTGGTTGAACTCATCGTCACCCAAGATTTCCCTGATAGATTGAAAGCTTGTATCTGAGCGCATGGGCTGCTTTTTAAATTTTGGAGTAACAATGATTCGCTTTGCCGATTTGCGTATTCGCCCCAAGCTGGTGGGGTTGCTGGTTATCACGGGTGTTATCCCTATGGTGATAGCTGTTTATTTCAGCAGTCGACTTGCCACACAAGCCCTGATTGAAGAATCATTTGATGGTCTTATCACGATTCAGTCGATCCGAAAGGGGAATATTGAGGACTTTTTCAACGAGCGCTTTGCTGATATTGATGTTTTAGCTGACTCTGAACGCGTGATTGAGCTATCACAGCAGCTAAATCAGCATGAGAAAGAGATTGATACGGGAGCAACCTCCTCGATAGATGTTCAATCTAACGCATACTCTCAGTTAATCGGGCGCTTTCTTCCCCATTTCAAGAATTATGTTGAAGCGTATGGCTACAGCGATCTCTATATCCTCGATGCAGATCACGGTCATGTCATGTTCTCGCTCTCTGGTACCGATATTAAAGGAACCAACCTGACCCACGGGAGGTACCAGAATAGCGGGCTGGCCGATGCGTGGCGTAAAGTCCTCTCGACGGGCAAAGTGGTGTTGACTGACTTTGAATCCTACGAACCTTCCGCTGGCAGTGAAACGGCTTTCCTCGCACATCCAATTTCTAATCAACGCGGGCAAATAACCGGAGTATTGGTTCTGCAACTGTCTCCAGAATTCATCACCCGGATTGTGGATTCTCGTATCGGAATGGGGGAAACGGGGGAGTCCTATCTGCTAGGTGCCAATAAGCAAGATGGTACCTACGAGTTTCGTAGCAATATGCAAACGATGGGCAACGGGCGCTATGTGGTCGGGTACTCTTTGAATCCGCCCCTTGATTATTGGCTTAAGGCTGTGGAAACCGGCGTTGGCGGAGGATTTGATACGTATACTGACAGTGCTGGTGTACCGGTATTGGTGACCTACAACAAGGTCGACGCGCCGGGCGTTGATTGGTATCTGATCTCTAAAATTAATGAGAATGAAGTAACCCAACCGATATATACGATCTACCAGACACTGACTATTATTGGTGGCTTGTTGTTGGTGCTGATCGCTATTGCCGCTTTATTTCTCTCTCGGGCCACCACGCGACCTTTGATTGAGGGGATGCGCTTTGCACAAGCGATCGCCAAAGGTGAGCTGACATCAAGTCTGGATCTGGATCGTAAAGATGAGCTTGGCGATTTGGCTCTGGCATTAAACAATATGGCGAGTAATCTTCAGGAGCAGGATTGGCTTAAATCGGGTAAAGAAACATTGGACGATCAGTTACGCGGTGATTTGGAAACGGCTGATCTCGCGACTCGATTTATCACCTTTTTTAGCAAACATATGGGGGCCCAGCTGGGTGCTTTATATCTTGTTAATGAGGATATGCTTGAGCTTCAGGCAAGCTACGCGTTCACCGACCGCAGAGGGAACTACAACCGTATTAAGTTGGGTGAAGGTATGGTCGGACAGGCCGCACTTGAAAATGAAATTATCACTTTTACCGATATTATTGATAACGCACCAGTCATTAATTACGGTGCCGGAGAAGTGGTTCCGCATAACTTTATGGCGATCCCTATCACCATTGATGACAAGCTGATCGGTGCCGTACTACTCGGCACATCAGATAACTTCACCAAGCTGCACCGACGCTTTGTGGAACAAGTGATCCTCAACGCCGGAATCTTGTTTAATGCGGCCAACAATCGCCAGGTGATCCGCGAACTACTAGAACATGCTCAGAAGCAGCAGGAAGAGCTGCGGGTGGCCAATGAAGAGCTGGAAGAGCAAACTGTAGCGCTCAAGAAATCGGAAGAGGTACTTCAAACCCAGCAGGAAGAGCTTCGCGTAAGCAATGAAGAGCTTGAAGAGCAGGCGAAAGTGCTTAAGGAATCTGAAGCGGAATTGCAGGCACAACAGGAAGAGTTGCGAGTTACCAACGAAGAGCTGGAAGAGCGCACCAAGGCATTAGAAGAGCAAAAAGGGGAGATACTCTTAAATAATGAAAAGTTGGTTCAGGCACAAGAAGTGGTAAAAGAAAAGGCTCGCGAGGTTGAAGTGGCGAGTAAGTATAAGTCTGAGTTTCTTGCCAATATGTCTCATGAGTTGAGAACCCCGTTAAATAGCATTCTTATTCTTTCCCAGCTGTTTGCTAACAACAAAGGCGGTAATCTGACAGATAAACAGATTGAGTCTGCCAATGCGATCAACTCCTCCGGCTCTGATCTCTTGTCATTGATTAACGAGATCCTGGATCTGTCTAAGATTGAGGCTGGCAAGGTTGAACTCTTTATAGAAGAGGTCGGTATTGATGGCTTGATCAAAGATCTTAATCGCATCTATAAGGATATTGCTAGCGAGAAAGGGGTCGCGTTTGAGCTGAATATTTCGGATGATGCGCCGAAATCCTTGCGTTCTGACTCGCAGCGCCTGCAGCAAATCTTACGTAATCTCCTGACTAATGCCTTTAAATTTACTCATGAGGGGGCTGTGGAGTTGTCCATTTCACGTCCTGACTCTCAGATGTGTAAGCAGCTAAATGCTGAGCCTGAGTCTCTGATCGTGTTTGCGGTTAAAGATGATGGGATAGGGATTGCGAAAGAGAAACAAACCGCTATTTTCCAGGCGTTTCAGCAGGCCGATGGCAGCACCAGCCGCAATTACGGCGGTACTGGGCTTGGGCTTTCAATCACTAAAGAGTTGACTCACCTTTTGGGCGGCGCGATTTATCTGGAAAGTGAAGAGGGGCAGGGAAGTACCTTTACCATTGTGCTGCCTCTTGCACATGAAGGCAAAGCAGCCCATACCGACGAAATGTTAGACAACACGGGAATTGTCGTTGACTCCGTACTTGAAACTAAGCCGGCAAGCTCACCTAAAGCTTCAGAACCAGAAGTAAAAACGAAAGCCAGTGTTCCGATGTCGTCGATACCTGCACCGGCGGTGCAACCATTGCAGATACCGCCCACAGAGAGTGAGTACATTGATGATGATCGCAAGGCGGTAACGGCTGAAAACAAGAGCCTGCTAATCATTGAAGATGATCGTGCCTTTGCCAAGATTATGCGTGACTTTGGCAGGGAGCGAGGCTTTAAGTGTATCGTCGCGGAAGATGGTGAAACGGGTCTGCACTTTGCCGATTACTATAAGCCCAGTGCCATTATTCTTGATATTGGTTTGCCAGGCATCGATGGCTGGACGGTGATGGAACGCCTTAAGGACAACTCTGAACTGAGGCACATTCCGGTGCATTTCATGTCGGCCAATGACAGTACGCTAGATGCCATGCGAATGGGAGCGATCGGTTATCTGACCAAACCTGTCGACGTAAATAAGATGGAAAAGGCATTCGGTAAAATCGAAGATATTATCTCTAAGCCTGTGGGTCGATTACTGGTGGTAGAGGATGATGATGTACAGCGAGAAAGTATCAAGGAGCTGATCGGCGACGGCGATGTCAGCATTACCGCGGTAGGCACAGGTAAAGAAGCATTACAAGAGCTGGAAGACAGCAGTTATGACTGCATGGTCCTGGATCTGGGGCTTGGTGACATGTCCGGGTTTGAACTTCTGGAGTGTATTCGCAAAAGCGAAACCGCAGCCCGGGTGCCGATTATCATCTATACCGGCCGTGATTTGACGCGAGATGAGGAGAAAGAGCTCAATCGCTATGCTGAGAGTATCATCATCAAAGGGGTGAAATCGCCGGAGCGCCTGCTCGATGAGTCAGCTCTGTTCCTGCATCGGGTAGAAGCTAACCTGCCGGCTGAGCAGCGCGGTATGCTCAAGATGATCCATGATAAGGAAGCCGTGTTGAGTGGTAAAACAATGTTGCTGGTGGATGACGATATGCGCAATGTGTTTGCGCTATCCAGTGTGCTGGAAGAGAAAGGCATGGAAGTCGTCATTGCCAGAAATGGACTTGAGTGTCTCGATAAGCTTAAAGAGGAAACCAATATTGATGGCGTACTGATGGACATAATGATGCCCAAGATGGATGGTTATGAAGCGATGCGCGAGATCCGCAAACAGAGGGAGTTTGCGAAGTTGCCCATTATTGCGTTAACGGCCAAGGCAATGAAAGGTGATCGCAGTAAATGCATCGAGGCCGGTGCCAGCGACTATTTAGCTAAACCAGTGAATACCGACAAACTTCTATCCATGTTGAGGGTGTGGTTGTACTAATGTCTAATACAGTAACTATTTCAGATGAGCAGCTGGAGATCCAGCTGCTGTTAGAAGCCATATTTCGTAAATATGGCTATGATTTCAGGAATTATGCGTTCGCACATACCAAGCGCAGACTTGAACACCGGCGAGCGCATGAGGGGTTGAGAAGCTTCTCGGAGATGCAGCACCGGGTGATCCGTGATGAGCCGTTTTTTAATAAGGTGCTGCTTGATCTTTCCATCAATGTCACTGAGATGTTTAGAGATCCCTGGTTTTACCAGCGGGTTCGCGACACCGTAGTGCCTCATCTTAAAACTTATCCTTTTATCAAAGTGTGGCACGCAGGCTGTTCATCCGGCCAGGAAGTCTACTCGATGGGGATCCTGCTGGAAGAAGAGGGTGTAAAAGATAGAGTTCAGATCTATGCCACGGATTTTAATGAGCGGATCCTTGAAAAGGCAAAGCTAGGCATCTACCCGATGGATCTCGTGCGAGAGTACACAGCTAACTATCAGCAATCAGGTGGTACCCGCTCTTTTTCAGACTACTATGCTGCCGATTACGACAACGTGGTAATGAAGAGTTTTCTTAAAGATAAGATGTTGTTTTCACCTCATAACCTGGTAACTGATGGTGTGTTCGGAGAGATGAACATCATTTTCTGTAGAAACGTATTGATTTATTTCAACCGGGAGCTGCAGAACCGGGTGCTACAGTTGTTTTGTGATAGCTTGTGCCCTGGCGGCTTTCTCTGCCTGGGTTCAAAGGAGAGCCTCAGGTTCTCTGATGTTGCCGATCAGTTTGAAGTGGTATCTGAGCGAGAAAAAATTTACCGCAAAAAACGCATATTTTAGGGAATAGGTGGGATGAGCAAGAGCAGACAATACCGGGCGGTAGTTATTGGTGTCTCAGCGGGTGGATTGGCCGCACTGGAAAAAATATTGCCAGTTCTTAAGGGCACATTTTCACTTCCTGTACTGGTTGTTCAGCATATCAGCCCCACCTCTGAAAATTACCTTCCTATCCATTTCAGCAATCATTGCATGTTGGAAGTGAAAGAGGCTGAGGATAAAGAGCGTATAGAAGGCAGCGTCGTCTATTTCGCCCCGCCAAATTATCACTTGATGGTTGAGTGCGACAGGGCTATCGCGTTATCAACAGACGAGCGGGTGAATTTTTCTCGTCCATCCATCGATGTGCTGTTTGAAACTGCCGCAGAAGCTTACCAGGATGCGCTGATCGGGATCGTTCTGACCGGTGCCAACTCTGATGGTGCTGCTGGGCTGATCAAAATTAAGCAGCTTGGAGGACTGGCAGTGGTGCAGTCTCCTGAGACAGCCGAGGCGGAAGCCATGCCCAAAGCGGCCATTGAAGCAGTAGAGGTTGACCATATTTTGCCTTTGAATGAAATAGGTCATTTTTTAAATATACTTTRCGAATCTGAATAATTATGGGTATTCCCAAGATATTGATTGTTGATGACAGACCAGAAAATCTGTTAGCGCTTGAAGGATTGCTTGAGCAGTTCAATATTGATCTCATCAAAGCCAACTCGGGCGAGGAGGCGTTGGCACATACTCTGGATCATGAATTTGCGTTGATCCTTCTCGATGTCCAGATGCCGGGAATGGATGGCTATGAAGTTGCAGAATTGATGCGGGGAAACAAAAAAAACAAACATATCCCGATTATTTTTGTAACTGCTGCCTCTAAAGCGTCCGAACACATCTTCAAAGGTTATGAATCGGGTGCTGTCGATTATCTGTTGAAACCACTGGTTCCCATGGTGTTTCAAAGTAAAGTCGGTGTATTTATCGAATTATTTCAGCAAAAAGAAGCCTTGCGAGAAAAAACGCAGGAATTTAACCGCAAACTTGTTGAGCTCGAAGAACTGCAACAGCAGCTGGAGGAAACGAATGAACAGCTACTGATGTTGTCTACCACCGATGGTCTGACTGGCCTGTTGAATCGACGGCGTTTTGATGAAGTGTTTAATGCGGAGTGGAAGCGGGGAATAAGGGCCCAAAGACCTCTTTCTTTGATCATGTTAGATATTGATCATTTTAAAGCATACAACGATACCTATGGGCACCAGGTTGGTGATGACTGCCTCAGGGAAGTTGCACGAACGCTTTCGAGCATTCCGCTACGCGAATTGGATAAGTTTGCTCGTATTGGTGGTGAAGAGTTTGCCATTATCCTCCCAGAAACCGACACTGAAGGGGCGATGCAGGTGGCAAAACGTATCAGAGAGAGCATTGAGATACTGAGTAAACCTCATAGCTCTTCACCTTCGAGTAATCATCTTACTGTCAGTGTTGGCGCCTCGACCGTTATTCCTAATTCGGAGATTTCTTCTCGCAAACTGATGGAGGTTGCGGATGAAGCCTTATATGAAGCGAAACATAGCGGCCGAAACTGCTGTTCCAGTTTGGCGGTAAATGAAAATGTAAGCGCTTTAACCCCAGCCCTTGCTCTCTCATAACCCCAGCCCTTGCTCTCTCATAACCGCAGCCGGAGAGGGAGGAGCATTTGGGTCTTCCACCCTTTCCAACATTCAGGTGGTGTTAGGCACAGGGCTGTGCAGTAATGTATTGCTAGCCAGGCTCGTTACTGCTGTCAATTTCTTATTCTCGTAGCGGCTTAAAATTATTTTGAGTCAAATTCCTAAGAGCCATTAATAGCAGGATAATTCTTACTATTGTATATTGTGCGTCTATTGTCCCTGTCCCAGTCCTGTCGTGCTTAATTGTATGCGCGAGTTGAATTCTCGGTTTATCCAATGCCGAATACCGACTTCAAAATTCGTTAGAAATATAGCCACGTGTTCTTATAAAAGGATCAGATTGTTCGCGTGTGTAAACAGTTATATTACGCGCTATGTATATATCAAAAATTTATATTTGGCTAATATGTTACAGACCTCTTTTTTAAAAGCTCTTAATACTCAATTGAGGTTAATAGAATATTTTTAGCGATACAGCTGCGTAACAGGATTACAGGGATAGGAAATGTCCGATATAAAAACACTTGGCGAGTTCATTATTGAGAAGCAGAGTGACTTTCCCCACGCAAGTGGTGAGCTTTCGTCGCTACTTGGTTCGATCAAACTCGCCGCCCAGATTGTAAACCGTGAACTAAATAAAGCAGGATTGGTTGATATCACAGGCGCATCCGGCGAAGAGAATGTTCAGGGAGAAGAGCAGCAAAAACTCGATCTTTATGCCAACGAAAAATTCAAGACAGCCCTAGAGGCCCGCGATCAAGTGTGTGGTGTAGCCAGTGAAGAAGATGACGAAGCCGTCGTCTTTAGTAAAGAGCTGAACCGTAACGCTAAATACGTCGTATTAATCGATCCATTGGATGGTTCTTCGAATATCGACGTAAACGTTTCCGTCGGCACCATCTTTTCCATTTATCGCCGTGTAACACCGGTCGGTACGCCAGCAACAGAAAAAGATTTCCTTCAGGCTGGCAAACATCAGGTTGCTGCGGGATATGTCATTTATGGTTCCTCGACCATGCTGGTTTACACGACAGGAAATGGTGTTCATAGCTTCACTTACGATCCATCGCTGGGGGTATTCTGCCTTTCACACGAAGATATGCGGATCCCTGAAGACGGCAAGATCTACTCGATTAACGAAGGCAATTATATTCGTTTCCCACTGGGGGTGAAAAAGTACATTAAATACTGCCAGGAATATGTGCCGGAAGAAAACCGCCCTTATGCCTCTCGTTATATTGGTTCACTGGTGTCCGATTTTCACCGCAACCTGCTTAAAGGTGGTATTTATCTCTATCCAGCCACCGCGACTCATCCGAACGGTAAGCTGCGCTTGCTCTATGAGTGCAACCCTATGGCCTTCATTATGGAGCAAGCGGGAGGCGTGGCGTCCGATGGAATAAACAGGATTCTGGATATGGAGCCGACAGAACTTCATCAGCGGGTCCCTTTCTTTGCTGGATCACCCGTGATGGTAAATAAAGTTGAGAAATTCATCGCAGATTTTTCTGATGAAGCACAGATAGAGGCATATCAAGGTTAACCACTACGATCACGTCTAATCCATTGAAGATGGGGATTCTCGTGTGCCGTTCTAAATAAATAAGCCCTGGCAGAAATGCCGGGGTTTTTTATTGTTCTGCTTTTATGGTGAAAACACAAAAGAGCATGAGTACAGCGGCGTAACTCGCCATGGGCGAAGGCGAGCCGGGGATGCAAGCTCAAATTATTAGCCGCCGATGATAATTCATACCGTTCAGAAGCTTAGACTTGGATTCGCGAGTAACCCATTTGCTTACGATAATTGAGATATTGGTCACTAAATATTTACTTAGCGTGCTAACTAAGTTATATTGCTTAGCACGCTAAGTAATTAAGGGGTAGGCAGATGGTTGATGATATGAAGATGTTGAGGACGTTGTCACTTGCCGAGCAACTGGGACGCGTTGCCCGTTTATGGCGCACGGTGGCCGATCGGGAGCTGTTTCCGCTTGAATTAACCAACTCGCGTTGGACCGCGTTATGGAAATTGCAGCGCCTGAACGACAATGTCAGCCAGAAAGCGCTCGCCAATGCACTTGAAATCGAATTAGCGTCACTTATGCGAACCCTTAATCAGTTAGAAGAACAAGGCCTGATTGTTCGCCGTTGCTGCGAGAAAGATAAACGGGTGCGCATAGTTAGCCTTACCGATAAGGGCAGGTCAGTCATAACACAAATTGAAGACCATATTCTGCATATCCGTCAGGACTTATTAGCCGATATCGATGATGAAGAACTCATTGTGGTTAAAAGTGTTCTCGAGCGAATAGCTCACAATGCATTCAGCAAATTAAATGAAACAGAAGCAGAAAAAAAAGAGGATTAGATGACAGCAGAGAAAAAGTTTAATCGCTGGATCAAGCTTTCTATGATGGCTTTTCTGATGATTTTTGCATATTTCCTCCTTGCCGACCTGGAAATGCCGCTCACGCCGCAAGCGATGGCGGCCAGAGGTGTAACTAAGGTTGCCCCCAGGGTTAATGGCCATATCGTTGCGCTCAATGTTGAGAACAACCAGGCGGTTCGTAAAGGCGATGTGCTGTTTTATATCGATCCTGTCCCATATCAGCTTGCTGTGGAAAAAGCGAAGCTGAGCCTGGAGCAGACCAATAAAGCTAACGAGCAGCTGGATGCCTCATTAACTGCCGTCGAAGCTGATGTAAAAGCAAACAGTATTATTGCGCAGCAAAAGCAACGTAATGCCCTGCGTATCGAGGCCTTGTTTAACCGCAAAGGGGTATCGCAACAACAAAAAGATGATACCCAAAGCTCCGCAACCGCAGCACAAGCTAAATTGCTGGCCGCTAAAGCACGATTGAAAGAGCTGCAAGTAAGCCGAGGTGATCTCAATGAGCATAACTTGAATCTTAGAGTTGCCAGAAACCAGCTTAAACAAGCGGAATTAAACTTATCTTATACCCAGGTTAAGGCGGAGCAAGATGGTATCGTCACCAACCTCCAGCTTGAAGTCGGCGCCTATGCTACTTCGGGAAAGCCTTTGCTTGCTTTGGTTTCCACTAAGATCGATATCATTGCTGATTTTCGCGAAAAAAGCTCACGTTCGGCTTCAGCCGGTAGTCGCGCCTTGGTGGCATTTGACGGTGAGCCCGGTCAATTATATCCGGCTTATGTTACTAGCATAGATGCAGGGGTCAGTGCCGGTCAGTTTGATGCAAACGGCAGTCTTGCAACGCCGACGGAATCGAATCGATGGGTACGGGATGCACAACGTATGCGTATGCATTTGGCATTAGATGCAGCCTATCCGAATACTTTACCTTCAKGTGCGCGAGCAACCGTTCAGGTGCTGCCAGAGAACCGGATTTTTGCATGGCTTGCCACAGTGCAAATCCGTTTTCTGAGTCTTTTGCATTACATTTATTAAGGTGAAGCGATATGAATTTGTGGCATCACCCTTTAACTGAAAATGACCTGCGGCAATGCCTGAGGATCGCAACGGGCACAGCTTTGAGCTTTACGATATGTAAGTTTTTTAACCTCAATTATGGTGTTTTCTTTACCGTTACTCCCATATTGCTATTGGGAATGGTGCCGGTAATGAATGCCCATGTTGCCCGGCAGTGTCTGGCTTCATCCGTTTTGTGCGGTGTGGAAGTTGGTATTTTGGGTGGTTTTTTTGCCAGTCATCCAGCCTTGATGACCATCATTGCCTTTTTCTTGTTTGTTTATAAGTTTGCCTGCATGTCGAAAGGCAGCCTGTTCTTATTTGGTGCAAATAGCGCAGTGAACCTGAGTATCATGCTGCATTTTGCGAGCTATCCAACAACCGACCTCAATGAACTTATTTGCAGCAATATCGGGGGGAGTGTATTGTCCGTGGCCATTGCGTTTTTAATGACAGCACTGATCCCTGATGCCGAGAAAAGGGCTGGTCATTCTGCGCAGCCTAAGCAGTCACACCGAATGCGTCATGAAGCACTAATGGGGGCATCCATTGCAACCTTATCGTTTCTTGTGTTCCAGGTTTTTGATCTCAGTGATTCCCTGTCAGCTCAGGCAACAACCGTTTTGCTCTTATTTCCTATGCATTGGAACGGTGTTCTGTCTTATGCAAGAAAACGTGCCATGGGCACAGTACTGGGGGTAACCCTTGGTTTGGCCGGCCAGTTGTTTTTATACAATTGGTCAGGGCAACTGTTATTAGTCATCCCCTTATTTTGGATATGCTTGATGCTGTTTAGCTATGCCCATGCCAAAGAAGGCGGCGGCTCGGGCGTGGCGTTTGGTGCACTGACCACTCTTGGAGTTCTCTTCGGACAGAACCTTGCACCGGGAAATGATTTGATCTTCAGTGCGCTTTACCGCGTTAGCAGTGTTCTGCTTGCCGTCACTGCAACATTACTTATTTGTTACCTGGTTCACCGTCTGCTCAATAGTTTTGAAGTTACGCGCTTTGGTCATTAATTTGAACGGTAACTGGCGATGCGAATTTTGAATATATTTGATGGTTACTGAAAGATTCTCTATGGATAACTATACTTTGGCACTCAACCACTGTCAGATTTTGCAAGATACTTTCGAGATGGCCGGGGTTTTAATGGGGGAAATGTTGGTTATGTTCCTGCTAATTAGCTGGATTTGTGATAAGTAAAAAACTAAACCAGCCATGTTCAGGAATGATTCTGCAGTATATCCATGATAACCAACTGCTGGAAAGTTAGCCTGGCTGGTTAAACGAACAATTGTTAACCGAAATCTCATTTTGTCAGTCGTATAATGTTTGTTTAGGTTAATTGTCTATTATTTTTATATGGCACCCATATGAAACAGTGGTTATATTCTGATGCTTGATATATGACGGTCATCAGCCCGGTAGATCAGCCCGGTAGATCAGCTCAGGGAGGGAACATGAGCAATCAAGGTGAAATTTACACGCTAATCCATAACTCTTCTTCAAGTAAGAGCCTTGAGCCTGAGTTGCTCGTTGAAACCAAGGCGCGGTTGGAATTTGTTCTGAAAATGACACCTGCGGTGCTGTATTCCTGCCAATTCCGATTTGTTAACCGGTTTGCCGAATCGTCATTTGTTTAAAGACCGCTTGCATTGTGCTTTTACCCAGGCGGCACGTCAGAACAAAAAGGTGGGTCTGCTATTTATCGATCTGGATCGCTTTAAATGGATCAATGATTCCCTTGGCCATCAAACAGGTGACAGATTGTTGCAGTGTGTCGCCAGACGACTGACATCTTGTGTTCGAAATGAAGATACTGTTGCTCGGTTTGGTTGTGATGAGTTTACCGTAATCTTGCTGGATCTAAAGACAGCCAAGGAGGCGGAAATTATCGCGCAAAAATGCCTTGATGTGCTGGTTCGTCCTTTTTTGATCGATAAACAGGAGGTCTATATATCGGCCAGTATAGGGCTTAATAATTATCCTGATGACACTATTTGATAGTGAGGACATCACATTACTTATTACACTTCATACCTTGATGGTATACAGAGAGATGGCACCATTAGTTTGTTGAGCTATCTATTTCACTCAAACGTTTAAGGGCCTGTTTGTAGTAGGTACCCTTGCGACCATGCTCATTCAAATATTGACTGTATACCTGCTTGGCAAGTTGTTTGTCATCGGTATTTACTATCAGTGCAGTCACTGAAGTGCGGATCAAAGAAGGGAGGCCAGAGCCCCCGGAGATACTTAAAGATCAGAGTCTGAATTTAGATATTGATATTTGAATACTGAGATATTAATTCAGATCTATCAGAGCTAAAGCATAAATGTATTGGTTAGAACCTTATACAACTCTGTTCCTTGCTGCACGCTTGCTGAGGCAAAGTGCAAGACAGGGATGCTGTCACAGGGCAGGGTAAGTTCACGGCTCAGGCAAGACTCGCTGCCGAGGGTATTAAAATGCCAAAGTGTTGCCAGTGGCTCGCCGGCTGAAAGTGGTTGATTAAGCTGAGCCAGATATTCGACTTGGCCGCCGGCCGGGCTGTGATAGGCTTTATAGTCACTGAGATCGCAGGCGTAAAGCGAGACAGGATCACAATTAAATGGCTTGTCTGGCCACATGCCCTGATGCTGCAGGTAATTGCAAATCCCCAGCGCATCACGTTCGGCTGCGTTTACATCCAGCAGCTCTTGCGAACCCAATTCCAGGGTAAAGGCATCCACCATTACCGGTAGTTTGCGGCCATGTTTGGCAAACTGCTGGCTTAACTGCCACCAGGGGCTAAAGCTGGCTTCATCCAATGCGCCGTCAAAGTCGCTTGGGATAAGAATATTTAGCGAAATATTAAAGTGGCGGGCTCGCTCGCGCGCATATTCTGGCACATAAAGGTGACGGGCTGAGATAGGTCCGGTATGCAGATCAAGAACAATATCTGCTTCCATGGCCATTTCTTGTAAGTTCATGGCTAAATGTTGACCACAGGTCAGGCCCCAGGGTGAGCTCTGGCGCTCATTGATTTGTTCCCTCAGCTTTTGGCGAAACGCATCACGGATCACGGCTTCATCGGCATCAAGATATTGCTGGGTGAACGGCTCAAGCAGGCTGCTGTCAAAATGATACTGGCGATTCCAGTTGGTGCCTGTAACCGGGTCGAAACGACCAAGGGTAAATTCGCCACTTTTTTGATTAATACCCAGAGGGTTAGCCTGGGGCACCATAACCACATCCCCTTGTGGCGGATGCTGGCGGAAAAATTCCAACAGCTGGTAAATGACGGCATTGCCCTGCACCTCAGCGCCATGGATATTGGCCTGGATATAAACACGAGGGCCATTGCCCTGACCTTGAATTTTGATCACCGGCACTTCCATCGGATCGCCGGTCGGCTGCTCGCCGACTTTGACTGTGGTTGTTTTAATCATCAGCACTGCCGGATATGCTTGATCCGGCTCCTTTCCATGTTTTGGCAACAGCATAACACCTGGTGGTTAGCTGTGTATGTGGTTACAGGTGACATCTCTATTTAAGCCAAATAATGACTGGCTGGAAGACTTGGTCGCAAAACGTCAATGCTTGATTGCGAGAAGGTTAGCTCCGCAGGGAGGGCGTGGCAGAGGAAGTAGGGCATACTTTCGGTAAAACCATAGGCGCCCGCCTGAGAGAAGATCAGCCACTCGCCCCGCTGCAGGCTGTCTGGTAATTGTAAACAGCCAAGGCAGTCCAGCCCGGTGCAGAGGGCACCATGGATCTGGTAAGAGGTTAGCGGCGAGTCACTAGGTTGCAGAGATTCAACCGGGAAAGCTTGCTCTGTAAGCGCCGGACGTAGCAGGTGCTGGCTTCCGCCTTCAATCACGGCAAAATGGACACCCTGATTATCTTTGATATCGGCAACCTTACTTGCGTAATAACCATAGGGGCCAACCGCATAACGGCCTAATTCCATCCAGCATTCGCCAAGCTGGAATTTGCATTTTAACTGTTCCAGCCCCTGGCAAACCCGCTGCCAGTCTAGCTCTTGCTGTTGTCCGGCATAAGGGATACCAAGCCCGCCGCCTAAGTCGACGACAGGTTCTTGTATTTGCCAGGCATCAAGCAGGGCGTTAAGTTTAGGCATAGCTGCCTGCCAGGTTTGCACCAGAGTATCGGCACAAAGGATATTGCCCCATTGGAAGCAATGCACACCCAACAGCTCAAATTCATCAGGCAAAGTGAAAGTATCAGGCATCCACTGTTCAGGCGTCAGCCCGAACGGGGTAGGGTTACTTCCCCCTAATACATTCATCTTTTCTTCCGGATCTTTCGCCCACGGAAGCTGTACCCGTAGCAGCACCTGAATACGGATTTGTTTTTCGCGGGCGATCTTGGCCAGATCATCTGCCTGCTGGTGGCTTTCAAGTACAAATATACGCACGCCGCGCTCAACAAACTCGGCAAGGTGCTCCGGTGTTTTTACCGGGCCGGTATTTAAAATACGTGATGGATCGACGCCTTGTGCCAATACCTGTTTTAACTCGCCTAGGCTTGCGACATCAAAGCCAAAGCCTCTGGCATCAAGAGCCTGGATGATGGCCGATAACGGATTAGCTTTAACGGCATACCATAACTTGGCCGGCGCACTTTCAAGGCCTGCCAAGTGCTGATCCAGACCGTCAAGATCATAGGCATAAAATGAATGAGGTTGTTGCTTGCTGGCGAGTTGTAGTACCTTGCGAACTTGCTCAGTCAGTGCCATTAACGAAGCGCCTCTTCCAGAACCAGTGAAGCATCGCTACTGTCATCGCGGTATTTGATGATCACCGGACACTGTACGCTCAGGCCCATCTTTTTGCCCCACTCACTGCTGGCCGGGCGGCTGCCTGGAACAACAACCGCGCCTTCAGGGATCGGTGCGCCTTTTGGCAACTGGCATTCATTAATCAGATCATAAACAGCTACTGCAGCTGACAGCGTTACACCCGGTGCCAGTACCGCCCCTTTTTTTACAACAATCCCTTCAACGATCACACAACCGGCACCGATAAAGGCGTCATCTTCGATGATCACGGGTGTTTGACCTACAGGCTCAAGCACACCGCCAATCTGCACACCTGCAGAGAGGTGGACATTCTTGCCAATCTGGGCACAAGAGCCGACCAGAGCATGGCTGTCTACCATCGTACCGCTGTCGACATAAGCGCCGATATTAATGTAGGCCGGCGGCATGATCACAACACCCGGTGCGACATAAGCACCGCGACGAACTGCTGAGCCCCCCGGTACCAGACGAACCTGTTCTTCCGGCGTAAACTGACGTGGATACAGGTTATGTTTGTCAACTGCGCCAGGGTATTCAGGTCCGAAGCTGATCAGTTCTCCGGCTGGAAAAGCGGCTAAGATCCCCTGTTTCACAGCGGCATCGGCGTGCCAGTTACCTTTTGGGTCTTGGTTTGCAGTGCGTATTTCGCCGCGCTCAAGTTGATCAAGTAAAAGCTTCCAGCCCGGGGTTACTACTGATTCAGACATGTTTTCATCCATTGGTATATTGCCGCATCGGCATTTAAAACAGGGGTTAACTCTTGCATCTCTTCCATGTATAGGGGGGGACGCAGTCCAGCGTTATTGAGGCGACCTTGATGTTGCATCAGGGCTTTCACCGGGATCGGGCTGGCGGCACAGAATAAGCTGTTGCTGGCTTGTTGCCATAAGGTCTTGAAGCTTGGAACTGTTTGGCTAAGGCTCTGGCGAACATAGTGTGCAGTGGCTTCAGGCCAGGCGTTGGCGGCCACAGAGACCAGACCGCAGGCACCGGCAGCAACAAAATCGACCAGCAGGCCATCATCACCACAGTAAAACTGTAGCGATGGAGCCGCGTTGCGGTAACGGGTGAAAGCTTCGATGCTTCCGCTGGCTTCTTTCACTGCCCATGTATTGGGATGACTTTCGAGTGAACCCAAGGTTTGCTCATTAAGGGCGACACCGGTGCGTGAAGGTACGTTATAGATCATGCATGGCCAATTGCTGGCATCAAGCAGACTGTTAAACCACTTCAACTGGCTAGCGGCACCAGGCTTGGCGTAAAGCGGAACCGGTATCAGCAGGGCATCGACAGGAAAATCCTGTAAAAAATCCAGCCACTGCATTTGTTGCTGCAGCTGGAAGCCGCCGACACCCACCATGAGCGGTACAGAAAGATCCAGCGCACAGATATGGCGGATCACATCCTGTTGTTCCGTCGGTGTCATTGCTAATGCTTCGCCGGTACTGCCGAGGATCAGGATCCCATTCCCGGCCGCATCTTGCTCTTTGGCTAGTTGGATCAGGGTCGCAAAGTCAATAGACTCATCGGAGTGGAACGGGGTGATGAGCGCCGTCCATAATGTGGTTTGTTGTAAGCGTTCATTCCCGACAGCGGGAATAGAATTTTGATTAGGCATCTCTCATCCGAACTTTTTGATATCAGTTCAGAGAGCTTGGTTTTGCGAAGGCGCCAGTGACAATTAGCCACGTGGGGCGATAAAACACAAACACCAGAAGCTCTCCACCATAGGTGACAGTCCTGAGGATTCAGCCCCAGAAACCGATAAGCCTTGCTTCCAAACGCAAACTTACCTCGGCGTTAATCCCCCTTATCTGCCGTCGAGGGTATTTGGATACCTCGAACAGATCACCTGGTTAACGCACCTCTTCTGATCCCATAAAATATGGGATGGCTTGATTCAAACATCAAACGTGGATAAGTGTCAATAATATTGTGAATATTTATGCAAAGCAACTTTCATCGCCTGTCATGGATAATGAGGACCGTTCCCAATTATCAAATGGCTTTTGGCTCTTGGTGGTAATCAAAATACGCTATCAAGCTCTATATCAGAAGAAGAATGATAACGATAGAAAAGCTATCTGATGTAATTATTGATTGCATGAATCCTTAACCGCCATCAAATTATATACTTCGCTAGTATTTTTAATGTTAGCTTCACATTATTTGTGGCTAGTTAACGATATGCTTATAAATAATCTTATTAAAAATAAGAGTTAGACTATTTATGAAATATTACTCAAGAATAATTTTAGCTCAACAACGATTCGGGTTTGGTGCGGCCTTAGCTAATTCACTACAATCTTATACATTGTCTGCACAAGTTGAAACGGTTCCGTATAAACATGATGCTCTTGCAGGCTTGACTCCGACCAATGATATTATTATTGAAATGGGACATTTTCAGCAGAAAAGGCGAAAATCAAAAAAAAAGCAGGCTGAAAAACAAAAGATACAACAGCAGGAAAATACGTTTTCCAAGCAGCAATATAATGAACAAATCCATGCTCGTAATCTACAAACACTTCACTCACCATTAGACTTCCAAGAGCGTTTAATCCAATTTTGGAGTAATCACTTTGCGATCTCGGTAGATAAGCGAAAGATTAGACCGCTCGCGGCAACCATTGAAAATGATATTGTTCGGAAATATTGGAATGGGAACTTTAAAGATATGCTGATGGGGTCTATCAAGCATCCTGCGATGTTAATATTTCTCGACAATAACTTATCTATCGGCCCGCATTCTAAAGTCGGGAAAAAACGTAACAAAGGATTAAACGAAAATTTAGCCAGAGAGATAATGGAGTTACATACACTGGGTGTGAATGGTGGGTATTCGCAAACAGATGTCACGAGTTTAGCAAAAGCGATTACAGGCTGGACCGTCAGTTTCAATGAAAATCAACCAGGTTTTGCATTCAACTTTTCTATGCATGAGCCGGGAAGTATCTCGTTACTTAATAAGTCATATCCACAAGCTGGAATTAAACAAGGTGAAGCTTGCCTTAATGATTTGGCTTTGCATTTGAGTACAGCCAACTATATTGCGGCAAAATTAGCGCTACATTTTGCGGGGGATGGTCAACAAGATCTCGTTGAGAAACTATCTTCGGCTTTTCTAAAGCATAAAGGTGAGTTAAAGCCTCTTTATCACATTCTCATCAATCACCCTGCTTGTTTGGTTGAAACGCCAGTGCGCTTCAGAACGCCACAAGAGTGGTTTTTTGCCGTATTACGAAGTGTGGGAATGGAGCCAACAGGTAAGCAGATGAGAAATATGTTAGATCGGCTTGGGCAAACGCCTTTCATGGCGGGATCACCTGCAGGGTGGTCTGATTATGATCGTGATTACAACAGTCCATCCGCGTTAGTCCAACGATGGCAAATTGCAAATGTAATTGCTGCTATGGCTGTAAAACATGCAAAATCGGAAGGTAAAAAACCATTGTCATTATTTAGTGACGTACGAACAACCCTCTATGGTGACTATTTAGATCAACATACAGAGGTTGCAACCAATAAAGCTGAGAGTGTGGCGTCTAAGCTTTCATTATTGTGGCTAAGCCCTCAATTTCAATATCGTTAAGGGGATCAATGATGACGATTGATAGGCGTGATTTTCTAAAATATTTGTCTGCTCTTGGACTCTGTTCAGCCATGCCTCAAGCGGTATTCGCTAAAACATCTTCGCCGAATATTATTATATGGATAACGCTCAGAGGTGCGATGGATGGTTTGAATGTCGTGGTTCCATATGGTGATAAAAATTATTTGCCGATTCGAAAAAACATTGGAATTAAAGAAGATGAAATCAACAAATTGGATGATTTCTTTGGTTTACATCCAGCATTAAAAAATGGATATGCTTGGTACATGCAGGGTGAGATGGCTTTTATTCATGCTTGTGCGACTCCTTATCGTCAGCGTTCTCATTTTGATGGCCAGAAAGTATTAGAAAATGGCACTGTTGATCCACTGAATAAAGATGGCTGGCTAAATCGGGTGTTAAAAATTGACAAACAGGCAAGTAGTATTGCTATTGATTCAGGACTGCCATTGATTTTACAAGGGGAGGTTCCTTCGAGTAGCTGGTACCCTCACAAGCTTAAAATTAAAGAGCAGCAAGCTACATTGCTTGAGGAAATGTACCAGGCAGATAGTGCCTTGGCTATGAACTTTGAAGAGGCGATGAGAATTGAAAAAATCGCTGATCAAAAATCGCCAAGTAAACAATTTAAGGCATTGGCAAAACAAGCGGGGAGCTTTTGTACTTCTCCCAATGGGCCCAATATAGCTGTACTTGAACTTGGAGGATGGGATACTCATGCTGGTCAAGGGGGGATTTCCGGACGGTTAGCTAACCAACTTAAGACGTTGGATACTGGCTTAGCGACTCTAAAAACGGAATTAGGTGATGCATGGTCACGTACCGTGATTGTGGCGGCGAGTGAGTTTGGTCGAACGGCTGCTGAAAATGGAACTAAGGGTACCGATCATGGTACGGCTAATGCGCTTATGCTGGCAGGAGGAGCCGTAAAAGGTAGACGTGTTATTAGTCAGTGGCCGGGTTTGGCTCCTGAAAATTTATTCCAGGGTCGCGATTTATTGCCAACAATTGATATGCGTTCGGTTATCAAAGGTGTACTCAATCAGCATATTGGAATTAGCCAAAATAATCTTGCTATGGTGTTTCCTGACAGCGAATCAGTCCCGATGACAGCTGATTTAATAAAAACCTAATTAGGAATTTCATTAAGGGAATGTGTCCGCCCCATCGCATGATATCAACCCAGCCTAATGCTGATTTTTTTGTGTGTAATAACGATTACGGTCTCGCCCTGATATCAGGCGTATAATCGATATCGCCCAGGCCTTGGGTTTGAAAGGCCTTCACTTTCGAATTTTTTTCTTCAACCAGTTTTTTTAGCTGATTGGTTAAATGACTAATTTGAAGGCTAAAATCTATATCTTCCATCAATTTTGTCGCTTTTTCGAAATCTTCCAGCTCTCTGGCGATTTCAATTTTCATAATGATCTCATTTTCCCATTCATCGCCAAGCAAGGCATCCAATTCACGCATATTCTTCTGTTCGGCTTCAGAATAAGCTTTGGGCATTTCTTTACCACGGCGGGAATGGTTGGTTTTTTGCCAGGCCAGAGTTCTTAATATAACGGTGCGTTCTGTATCCAGAGATAAGGGGGTCTCTAATAACGCCAGATAGTCTGCCGCTGTTAGATCTTTGTAACCGGTGATCTGCTCCGGTTCGGGATTGTTAACCGACTCCAAATCGGTGAACCAAACCACCTCTGCACAATTGCCGCATTTCGCCAGTATTGCCTGCTCTGGCATCATAAGAGACTCAACGTAGCCATCGCTCCATAACACGCTACCGCTATGGCTACCATCAACTAAAGGATGAATTTCGATAGCGTGCTGACAGTGAGCGCATTGGCGATAAATTGGAGCACCATATTTCATACTATTCACCTGTTAGATCCTTCAGTTAGTTTCATTCTTGCTCTTTTTTGGCGTCAACTTTTGATTCTATTCGCTCAATGGCGATGACAATAATTTCTTGTTGCTGAATGTGCGTAAATGACTGCCAGAAGTAACCAAATATAAGAAAAAGGGTAATTAGCGCTAAAGCAAAGCTAGCTTTGGTCTCGAATTTACTGTTTTTTAGTTTACTTGCTTTATCAGCGGTATTGTTTGATTGATTCAAAGTCAGTACCTCGTATTTGTTCAGGGATGACACCCCGTGTCTTTTTATTAGTAAATGTCTTTTAAAAAGCGCTTTTCATTTTTCATGTTGGTCAAATAGACTAAGGCCTCGTCGCCGGATAGATTTCCCTGCTGCTCTATAATCTGCAAAATGGTCTTTTCTACATCGGCGGCCATGTGCGAGGCATCACCACAGATATAGACAAATGCACCTTGCTCAAGCCAGGCATAAAACTTGGTGGAGTGTTCTTGCATGCGATGCTGAACATATATTTTCTGTTGCTGATCCCGGGAGAAAGCCAGATCTAAGCTGCTTAAGACACCTTGTTCAAGGTAACTCTCCCAGTCATCTTTATAGAGATAATCAAGCGATTGATTTTGGTTACCGAAGAAAAGCCAGTTCTTACCTGTGTGCGATTTAGCAGTACGTTCTTGCAAAAATGCACGGAAAGGTGCAATGCCGGTTCCCGGGCCAATCATGATTATTGGCGCATCGCTGTGTTCAGGAAGGCGGAAGCTTTCATTGTCTTCTACAAATACTTTGACCACTCCGTGCATGGAAACCCGTTGACACAAAAAGCCGGTGGCACCGCCTAAATAACGGTGACCATCTGCTTTCTGGTAATCAACCAACACAACCGTTAGGTGAACCTCATCCCTGAATTTAGATTGGCTTGAGGCGATGGAATATTTCCGTGGCGTCAATTTACGCAGACACTGGAGGAATTGCTCTGGTGAAAGTGCAAAAGGATATTTGCGGACTACCTCAAAAATCTGGTGCTGGCGTGCGTACTCTCGCACAGAAGTATTGTCGTCAAGCAAATCGAGCAGATCTTGCTGTTGACTCAGTGCCGCATATTTTTCAATGAACCCCGGATGGCATTGGGTTAACTCAAAATGCTCAACCAATGCTTGTCGAATTGTCATCATCTTGCCTTCGACTTCAGTTTCAACGTCCGGAGAGATCGCCAGACTCTGCAGCAGCGATTCAACTTCTTCGGCAGAGTTTTGGAACCAGACTCCCAACAGGTCACCAGGCTTATATTGAATTCCTGACCCTTCTAAAGACAGCACAATATGGCGGGTGTCTTTTTGGCACTGATCAGCGGTTAGCCTTTCATTGTGTATTAGCTTGGCAGAAAATGGACGCCCCTTATTGTAGTAAGCCTGTTCTGCACGCGTTGAATCAACCGGCTTAACGGCATTGGCGCAGCTGGCTTCAAGTTGACCTTGTAAATATTTAACGGCCGACATCATCCATGCGTCGGCTTGATCGTCATAATCTAAATCACAGTCGACACGTTCTTGAAATCGTTCAGCTCCAAGCTGGGCAAGCCGTTCGTCAAATTCGATCCCCGTCTGGCAAAAGAAGCGGTAGCTGCTGTCTCCTAAGGCCAATACCGCGTACTTCAGGTTATTTAATTTATGGGTATCGTCGGCAAAAAGTTGACGGTGAAAGCGTTCCGCGCCTTCTGGCGGATCGCCTTCGCCATAAGTACTGGTAATGATAATAAGATAGCTTTCCTGCGCCAGATCGTCGGCAGGGTACTCAGCCATAGATTTGACCCGAGCGGGCAATCCGTTGGCATCGCAAGCCGCCTTCATTTGATAAGCCAACCGCTTGGAATTACCGGTTTGCGTTCCAAACAGGATCGTGAGTGTATCAGTTGCTTTGGAGTAGCTTTCAGAAGCACTGATTTCTCGGGTAACGTCTTTGATAAAGATGTTGCCTACTCTGCGTACGGTTGCTTGTCGTAAGCGCACAGCCTCTGACAGGTATAAACCTACCGGGCAAAATAGTCGGCACCAGAATTGAGGGATGAAAAAAGAACCCAGTAGGCTAAACGGCAATATGTACCATTGAATGCCTAATCCTTGCAGGGAAAACATCATGCTGAACGGTTCGTAAGAGCCTAAAGCCGGATGGCGAGACAAGAAAATCAAAACCAGTGCAAGCCAGCTCAAGCCGTAGATCACTTTTTTGGCGTTCTGGGCCATTCCAGGCCGCAAGGCCAGTTTGATGCCGCTGACTTTTTGCAGTAAATCCTGAACAACACTGAAGGGACACAAATAACCACAGTATAAATTCCGGCCCAGTAGAATAATGCTGGTCAGTACACCGCCTATTATGATCCACCAAATTGGATGTTGTCGGAATTCAGGAACATAACCCATGACAATTCCGGCTAAAGTCCCCAGGCTAATGGAGGCATTGACATAAAACCCAACAAAGGCCAGTGTGGCAAACGGAAGTGCGATTTTGAAAGGTTTAGCTATATTTTTCGGGGCGTAAACGACCACGAAAACCATTAAAAACAGCCCAACCATCAAAGCTTCATTAATACCGGGAGACCATTCGACTTCGCGCCAGGTCTTTTTAAGACCGAGGTGGTTTATAGCACCTCGGTGCAACGCTTCGGCTATGGCTTTAGTGAAGCCCTTTGATGAAATGGTTGCCCCGGAAATACCGTCTACGTCTTCATCAAAAATGAAATCATTAGTAACTCGTTTATTAATAAATTGCCTGAAAAAATTTTGCCGGATGAGTTTTTGCAGGTAGGGAGGCGTTTCTTTGTGTGACAATACCACGACTTCTTTAACCCGGGCTGTGCCTTCCTCCTTTTGTGCCCTCACACCAAGTACAAAAGGCCCGCCAAAACCTTTACCGGTTGCAATCACCACGGCTTCGTCAGTGGCATCGGGGCTCGGTACAAATACGACGGGGGCGGCTGAATAGACGTCTGAACGGACCCAGTCGTGATCCGGATACTGGGCTTTTGCTAAGGCCAGGTAGTCAGGTTGAGCGGCAATGTGCCCGATGATAAATGCTAAAACCAAAGTGCTCCACGCAAATAATATCCATATTTTTTCAAGATGCGGGCCTAAATGAGTTTTCATGAAATATCCTGATTGTTTTTATATCTCTAAAGCTAGTATAGAAAAAAAAAACAGAGTGCAAGCAAGGTTGCACTCTATTTATGTTTGTTGTTATACGCTTATACCAATCGGGATAACTGTCTTGATTGGTATCAGACTTTTTGCGGCTGAATATATTTTCTCCACAGCCAGGCGATGATCAGAACGCCCGGTCCAGCAAATAGGATCAGAGCCAATGCTCCTGACTGGGCAACACCTTCAACAAATGAAGCCCCCGCCCATGCCAAACCGAACAGGATCGCCAGACAAGATCCGATCAGAGCTATCCAAACCCACCAACTTAGTTTGACCTTAATCGACAAATAAGCGACGCCCTCTACCATCAGAGTGAACAGGACGCCAAAGCCGAACCACTGCATTAATTCCATAATATCGTTCCCCCATCAGGAAATATTTGAGGTACCAAAAGTCGATTTGTTGTGCTTGTTAACCCGCATGCCTTCACCGGTTCTCCAGAATTTTTTCGCTTTCTCCGGGTTCTGGGTCGAGCCATAACCAAAGGCAGGGTGTAGTTCAGCCATTAAACTGTGGATCGCTGTTGGCATAATTGGGTTAATCGCCATGATGAACCAGTGATGCCAAAAATCCGGCTCGTTGAAGGTACAGGCGGCGATACAGGCACCACAGTCACCATCAATCTCCAGCCAGTAGGTCAGACACCGTTTAGCATCGGTATGGAACTTCTTAACGCCTAGATGGTTACTCCAGTTATACCCCGGCTCATTGGCCCGATCGTGCACCGGGACGAAGCTTGGTTCATCCTGCTGTGATACGGCCTCGCTCGGACAGGCATCGGCGCATTTTTTACAGGATTTACAGAATTCGGTCATGCCCCAGGTGCGCGGTTCGTCATACTGATCTTCAAAGTCGAAATCGGTAAATACCTTACAGATACGTACGCGAGGGCCGTAACCGGGAACCATCAGGCAGTTATTACGGCCACCTTCACCTAAACCGGCCATGATGCCGTAGGCACCGGATATTGCCAGGTCATTACCTGCCCCGACTGCGTTGTAACCAAGGCCGTTCATAAAGTGTTTCATGGCCCCTGCGACCACCGCCATCTGGGTGTAACCCATACCTGCGGCTGCTGCAGAAATACGGCTGGGCGCCGTTGCCATCGCGTCGTAATCCATGGGGACAACCATGACGATGACGGATTTGGGTTTAAACGGAAAATCGTTTTCCCAGCTCAGCTCTTTGTCCTGAGTCAAATCATAAAGCGGATCATAATTCCAACGCGGATCATTGTGCGCAATACCGACCCGCAGGGCACCAAACAGACGGCCAGCAGAACGAATCGCATCGGCGGCTTCTTTGGCATCTTTAAATTGGTGTTTTTCTTTATATTTAGGTGATTGGTCCCAGGTATACGGCGGGGTATTCGGCACACCGGCCCCACCCATAAGCAAAACTTTTCCTTTTTGGCCATGCCATTCGAGCCACGGCATCCAGGTTGCGTGCTGAAGTGCCCCGTCTAGCTGAGTAAAACCAGGGCGGTTAGGATCATAAGGTAAGGCGTGTTCAAAATGTTTAAAGTCCTCCTGCCAGGAATAGTCAGCTGGCTTGTCATGAAGCTTCTTAAACTGCTCCATGCGTGTGTTGTCTTTTTGCACCAGCACTGGGCTGGCGACATAGCTCAGTACCGTATTCTTTTGGTCAAACGGTTTAAAGTCTTCGTTGGTTTCCGGATAATCTTTGTCAATTTTACCTTCAACCGACGCGGCTCCTGCCGCATAAGCGCCTGCACCGCCTAAAAGTGCCGCACCGCCACCAACGGCGACACGTTTAAAAAACATTCTGCGAGACTGGTCTGCATCTTGTTCCGGTTGGTTAGCACTGCCGCCTGTGGATTTAAGGCCTTCTTGGTCTTTACTTTGGTCTGAGGGTTCGTTTGCCATGCTGACTCCTTAGTTCCGGTCTGAGTTACTAAGTCTTTACTCAGTATAGCGATAAAAATACTGTGTTAAGTTGCACCAGAAATGAGAGTCTCCCGATTCGCGTTTTGCTTGGCCAGATATTCCCTTACTTGATAGGCGGAGAGTGGGAGGTAACTTGGGTATATAGGAGACGAAGCGGATATTTCGGGCGGGTTAACTGTGTGGGTGGTCGTGTTCGGATGAACTATTTGAGAAAATAGTGAAGGGAAAGGAAAAGAATTAATAGATCCTGAAAATGACGTTATACCCAAGTGACCTCAAGATGCTCGTTTCAGCGAGAATTTATTGGCTTCTAGGTAAGGCGCTGATTTGAAGACATAGTTATTCTACGTTAAAAATCAGCAACGCAGCATAGGAGCCAATAAAACTCGCCCTTTGGGAGTGAGTCAGCGTGCCCATTTCTGTGTCAAATGAGCTTGAAAGGGGCAACCATTCCTGTGCTCATTTTCCTTGAATTGAACTCGCTGAGCTCACTCTGAATCCTGCATCTTGAGGTCACTTGGGTATAAGACCTGTCAGCCATGCTGACAGGCATTTTTTGTAGTAATGCTCGAACTTTCCTGGCTACTACAGAAGTGACCGCCGGTCAGTTAGCAGGGAAGGCTGAAGTAAATACTTCGGCTTTTACCGCGGCCGGACGGGCAGACATGGCAGTTACGTATTGTTTCAGGCTTGGATAACTTTCCAGTGCATCAATACGATTTAAAATACCGAGCAGTTGGCTGACTAAGATATCTGCCAGGGTGAAGTTTGCAAGCAGGGTTGTTTTACCTTCAAGCCATTGATTGAGAGTTGTCAGCTGTTCACCTAGCGAATCGCGTTTTGCGGCAATATCTTCGTCGGGTTTTTCTGCGCGGATGGCTGAGACATACTGAAAAACAGATGCATCCAGGTTGCTTGCGGCATAGAAATAGAGGCTCAAAAATCTTTGACGTTCCTCAGATGCAACGGCTGGTGCTAATTCTGAGTTTTCTTTCTCGGCCAGAGACAGCATGATAGCTGCAGAGTCATACATTGGCGTATCGTCAATCACCGCTGCAGGAACTAAGCCAAACGGGCTCAGTTTTCGGAAGGCACCTTGCTTATGTTTACCTTCAAACGGATTGAGGCGATTTTCCTCAATCGTTATCCCAAGTTCTTCTGCCAGCCAGCGAACACGACTGCTGCGATCTATGTTGAAAAAAGAGTGTAGAGCCAGAGACATAGCATCTTCCTTGTAGAGTTAGTATTGGAATGACAGTTTAAATTAAAGGTAACCAATCGGTTACTTAATGGATGGTAAACGATCGGTTACTATTGGTGCAATACATATTTTCCTAATCGGTGTAATATATCTAGGTATGCAGGCAAGTAAGTGAAAGATGTATGGCTAGAGCAAAAAAGTACGAGCGTCTTGATGTTGTTCAAAAGGCAGTAGGCGTGTTTCAGGAGAAGGGGTATGAAGCGGCCTCTCTGGCAGATCTGTCTGAGGCTACCGGCCTTAACCGTAAAAGTCTTTATCATGAATTTGGTAGTAAAGCAGGCTTGTTTGCGGTTGCGTTAAGTCATTACATGGAAGGTAAACAGTGCAAGTTTGGTCACCTTCTTATTGCGACACCTCTCGGGCTAAACAATATTAGTCAATTTGTTCAGGCTGCTTGCGATGATGGCTGGCAGGGGGGGAAAGGATGTCTGCTTACTTTATCGCTCAATGAGGAAAACCTGTTAACACCGGAGCATAGTCAAATGCTGCGAGCTAATTACCGCCAAATGACTGAAGTATTTACTGCTAACTTGGAAGCGGCAGCTGTCAGTGATGTTTCGCAGAAGGTGAATTTTATTATGAGCAGCTTGCTGGGGTTTACTTCATTTGTCCGTTTAGCCGCCAGCCAGGCAGATTTTCAGGCCGCCGTAGATCAGGTAATTGCTGTTATCGACAGCTGGTCAGTCTCATAAAAAATCCGATCCATTATAGGATGGTAGCGAATGGATCGCGCTTAGCCAGGGACATGAGTTATGGTAGCCGAGGTTTTTCCGTGTTGGTTCCCTTATTTCCTTTCAATTGAGAAAAGAAAGAAAGCACAATCGCTTTCTTTCTGTATCGGGGTTTATTCTGTTAGCTGTGATGTGAAGTTTTAGTGCTATTTGGTTTTACTTGCCTTAGGTTTCAAAGGCTGATCGCCAATCGTGGTTTTTCCCGGACAAATTCTCTTGACCGGACACTTTGGGCAACCCCAGACTGCTGCATAGGGGCAAAGCGCCATTTCTTTGTTCTTTTTTGTCATTGTTAATACACCTCGTACAAGGTCGGTTGCTCACATTGATAAGTTGCTATTCACCGATTTGCTGCAGCTCATCGATGAATAGCGACCGGATTATTGCTTTCCTTTTACCGCTCAGGTTGGTTATTTAGATAACTCTGCCGTCAGCAGTCGTTTAGTTATATGTTCTTGCAGGTTTTTAGGGTTATCCAGTCCCATACGTTTTAGCAAAGGTGCAACGGTCTGACTTGGCTTAGGTGCGGTAACAGCCTGCCATAAGCATTCCATTTTTCCTTTACGAGAGGCGGTTTTATTCTTCAGTGATTTCAATGCTTTACCCAGTTGCAATTCTTGTTCAGTAAAGCTGCAGCCAAAGGGAAACGGACCGAAGACCTCTTGCTGTGTATATGTTTTATAGAGCTTAGCAATGGCTTGCGGGGTGTTATTGCGGAACTCTGCGGGGATCTCATAATTTTTCGCGACTTTTCCCGCGGCTTTTGCTTTATCAAGTAGCTCCTGCTGGAAGCGAGAATCAGCAATTTTGATCAGTTCGGTATAAACGACATGATCCGGTTTGCTGCGCAGATCAGCAATGCCATATTCAGTGATAACAATGTCACGAAGTTGGCGAGGAATGGTGGTATGGCCGTAGTTAAATAAGATATTGGATTTCAGTTTGCCGTTTCGTACTGCGCAACTGCGTAGTTTCATGATCGAGCGTGAATCTGGCATCTGATGCGACTGAGCAACAAAGTTGTACTGTCCGCCAACACCACTCACCACCTGACCATTTTCTAAAGCATCTGAAATAGCAGAGCCATTAAGTGTGACCATCATTGCTGAGTTAATAAAACGGGCATGTTTACGTTGAGCTTGTTTTAGCTGCTGGTTTCCAATGAAGTGATCATAAAGATCATTCACGTAGTTAACGCTGGTCATGCAGAATTTTTTATGGTCCGCATCACTCATATTATTGAGTGCATCATAGAAATCTCTCGGCCCGATGAAGAAAGCACCATGCATGACTACGCCACCAGCCAGTTCCTCACCTAAGCAATATTTGGTGATCCACTGCAGGGCTTCAGCATTTTTCAGGTTTCCGACAAAGCTCTGGTCGTCAATGTGTAGCAAGTCGTCTATGAGCTTCACTGACGGTTTGAAAACACCAATTCGTTTTAGGTATTCAACATCGTTTTCAGTCAATACTGTCGAGATTGCGTTATGATCCTGCAAAGTGAGCAGGGTAGAAATAGTGACCTGAATGGTAATTTTCTTTTTATTGAGTAAGGTCTGGACAGTCAGATCTTCAAAGACTTCACGCTTTAATATCCCAGCGTTAAACAGATGCATGAAACCATCAACCATTAACTCGCTGCAGCCATATAATCCTTCTTCAAAAGTCCCAGTGTCACCGACACTTTTACAGATAGGAAATTTCTGCTCTACCTGCAGGTCTTTCATTAATTGCTTATACAGTGAATTCTGTCTGTGGCGTAGCATCGTACTGTAGGTAAGTGCACTGCTTAAAGAACCAATGCCCACTTGAAGGGTGCCGCCATCTTTGACCAGTGTGCTGGCATAAAAGCCTATCATATGATCTTCTGGTGAAATACTTGCGTGAGGAGCGGCGAACAGGGCGTAATCTTTGTGATCCTGCTGTAAATTTTGGTCTAAGACCAAATCAAAGACATTATCAGCGACTTCGGCATGGTTTTGCATGAAAGGCATGTTGGTGTTGACTTCTGCGACCATCGCCACATTTGTCCCGTTTTTCTGTAACTTGTCCATTACCGGGGCAAAGTCGAGAGCCAGATCAGAATTACTGCATAAGCTGTAGGTTGTTACTCCGTTAATGGTGCGTTTAGCTACAAGCTGGGCAACGACATTGACGCCTTTGTCTAACAGATCACGAACGGCATGAGTATAGTTTGTACTGGTGTAATTTTGTTGTTGAGGAGAGTTTAAGAAGCTTCCGGCTTTAAAGAAAAATTCGTTGATGGATATGTTGTCTGGTACTGCACCTTTTCTTAAATCAAGTATGTAGTCAAGATCAGGTACATTAGCAAATTCGCGCTCGACAAAAGGTTTCAGAAATTGCCTTTCTAACGCATTTTTTCCGACAGGCTTTTCAAGCGAAATACCCGTTTCGATACTCAGTGAAATAGATGGGTCGGATTTTGCCCTCTGGTAGAGTGCATTGACAAAAGCAATGGGTTTACCAATGGCAAGAGGAAGGCCGACTACAATGTTTTTTCCCACGTGCGCAATAATACTATCAACAAGTTCATCTGTATGAACAAGTACCTCGGCAGGCGGTTTGACGTTATCTACTGATTCCTCAGTAAGAATTTTGGATTGTATAGAAAGGGATTGAGTACTTGTTTCAACCAGCTCCAGTACTGACATAGCGAAGTCCTTTTGTGATGTATTATTATTGGCCATGAGATGTTGTGATTAATATTTTTATTTTTATTTTTATTTTTTCGTCCGCTTTAAGAATAGAGCCATAACTCTACATGTCTAACAACTAATTACTTCTTATTTCATTTAATTGATGCCAATCACAAATATCACCCGGTTGCATAGGAATACCTGCTTCGTATTGTTCACTCTGTAAATAATGACAGCCAATAAATCTTGCAGTAAGGTGTTGATATTGAGGTATTTATTTGTTTCATCTTTAAGGTTTGATTTTTGTGATCTAAATACCTTAAAAGAATAGGAATTAGAAAGAATGATCTAATTTTTATTGTTACCCTCATCCGTTGGTAATAGACGTCTTCTTTATTATGTAAGTTTTAAGAAGATAATAAATAAGGTAAAAGTCATGATGTTTGGAACAATAATTAAGAATGTAAAGCCAATGACTGTTTTCGGTGAAGGTACCGTTCGTAATGTTTTTCTGGCTGGTTTAGGTGTTTATAGCAAAGGCAAGGAGCAGAGTGAACAAACTCAGCGTTTGCTGGCGACTCAATTTAAAGGCTTCGTTGAAAAGGGTACTGACGTTGAATCTGAAACATTGCAGCGTGTCGAGACAACGAAATCTGTAGTACTTAACAAAGTCGAGAGTCAGGTAAATCATGTTATCCGTTGTACTAGTGGAATTGATCGTACTAGGCTATTAGGATTGGAAAACAGCGTTGATGAGCTGACCACAGCTGTCGATAAGTTAATGCAAAAAAAATAACCCTTACTTAATGGCTTTGTCTCTGATACGAACAAGTACTTTTCTCAATGCGACTTTAAGTGCCTATTGTTTGGGATAGATTGGTAGACAGACAGGAATGATAAAGGAACATCTATGCCGAATTTGTCTCTTCTTGACTTAAGTTTTATTATTTTTGAGTCGGCGAAAACACCGATGCATGTGACAGGGCTGGTTGTGTTGGATCCGCCTAAAGAGCAAGCTGCTACTTTTGCTCAAGATCTTTATGCGCACTTTTTGCAACAAACTGATGTGGCAGCCCCGTTTAACTGGAAATTAAACTGGTCATTTACCGGTAAACCTAGCTGGAAAGTAGTGCCAGCTGTGAATTTAGAAGACCATTTACGCATTACCATGCTGCCATCACCAGGCACTGATCAGCAGCTGCAACAAGTCGTTGGCCGTTTGCATAGCCAGGTATTGGATCGCAATAAACCGATGTGGGAAGTATGGTTGATTGGTGGGCTTGAAAATGACCGTGTGGCACTGGTTCTGAAAGTGCACCATTCGATGATTGATGGTGTGCGTGCCAGCAGAATATTTACTCAAAGCTGTGCTACGACGATTGAAGAGTCTTTCTCTAAACCGCTTTGGCAATGTGATTTACGGAAAACAGCTTCTGAGCGAAAAGCAGAAACGCATTTGACCGACATGGTGATGAAGACGGCGAAGCAGGCTTCTAAACAGGTTTCGCTCATTCCTTCGATGTTCCGTCTTGGCAGTAAGTTGGCTTTAAAAGCTGTTAACTTGGCAGACAGCGACCTGAAAATCCCGTTTACTGCACCGAAAACGCCGTTTAACCTCAGTCCCAAACGTAGCCGGGCGGTAAGTCTGGGGCAATTTCCGATTGCCAAATTAAAGCATCTGAGTCGTATCACCGGTGCGTCGATGAACGATGTGCTTTTCACTGTCAGTGATATAGCCTTGAATCAATATTTAAATGATCGCTCATTACCATTAAGAAAGCCCCTGGTCGCGATGATGCCGATTAATTTACGCGGTAAAAATGAATTAGAAGCTAAGGGCAATAAAATGTCGATTGGGCATGTTGAGCTCGGCCGGGCAGATTTATCACCGCTTGAACGCTTAGAAGCCATTCAGCAGGCTACGTTAGATCTTAAAAATGAAGCATTGAATATCTCACCAGACGCGTACATCAATTACTCCCTGTTAGTTAATGGTGTTTCATTAATCAGCGGAAAGTTTGGCCTCAATAGCTTCATTCCGCCGGCAAGTAACCTGCTGATCTCTAATGTACCAGGGTCTAAAGATCGTCTCTATTTCATGGGCGCGGAAGTTAAAGAGCAGTATCCGGTATCGCTGTTAATGCCCGGACAGACGCTTAATATCACCTTCTACAGCAACGCGGGCACCATGTATTACTCGTTGGTCGCATGTAATCAGTCGCTGCCTGGCTTTGAAGTGATTGCCGGCTATATGGAAGATGCGCTGCATGAGCTTGAACAAGAGGTGATGGATGCGGCTATTTCAACGGTAGCTGAACAGATCGAGCCTCATGACGATGAAACGCTGGCAGTGGAAATGGCTGTAACCGCAGCGCGTAATTCGTTAGTACCAGAGGACGAGGAATTCGAAAGGCTGTATTTAGAGAAACAGAAAAGAGTGGAAGAATTAGAAAAACAGTTAGCAAAATTGACTGATATGCTCTCTGTGACTGTAGAGGTCGACCCCAAGGCTGAAGCATTGAACCAGGATGATATTGAAGGTGATAGCGATAGAAAAGTCGTTAACCTTCCATAATTTCACCAGAAAAGGCTGTCATATACCAAGCGGGATAATTGTCCCGCAGGGTATCAACGGCTGAGATAAGTTTCCTTCGTTGTACCTTGATGCCGCAATTACTTTCTGTATTGCGGCTTTTTTGTGCGCGAGAAAAAGGCCGCAAATGCGTAATGCCGTTCACTTAACGTGAGCGGCATTGTTTTTTCTAACGGGATATCGGTTTTTTGAGCACTTCAATACTCTAGGGTAACTTCGTTCTCTTCTAGCAGGTAAAATAAACTGCTTCGCGATCTCTTCTAGTACCATTACTTG
>NZ_JAKJSP010000057.1:0-46732 GCF_050337085.1 Photobacterium sagamiensis
TTACATGATATTGGTCTATCTTCCGGTATACAGTCCGGAATTGAATCTGATCGAAATCCTTTGGAAACAGGCCAAGTATTACAGACGCCGCTTTATTACTTGGAGTAAAGAAACACTGGAAGCAGAAATCGCTGCCTTGTTAGATGGCTATGGCAACTTATTTGAAATAAGTTTTTCTTAGTTACTTAAGATAAATAGCATTGTGCTCAACGCCGCCGTAAGAGTTAAAAATTCCGTAATGAATGATGAATATTGCCACAATACCCAGTAATTTTAGGCTATCAAATGCGTAAATTCTTTTCATTTTCTCTCCGATAAATAGGTTCATCTAAGTTGTACAGAAAGGTCGATTTGACATTAATTGAGTCCGCATATCCTGACTTGGATCAAACTGACATCGTGATCGTCTGGGCTGGAATAACGATAAATAATGGTCTGTCGTATCTCTGCAGTCTTTGCGGCACAGTCAATAAGGGTGTAGTTTCATATTGTTGGCAATTTCAACATATTGTTGTACATATTCAAGCGTCATATTGACGTTTCATGACATTTCATGACTCCGCGCGAGTGATTACTCGATTACTATTGTGTTATACCCATGAGAGAAGTTTTGGCCGGTTCACAACAACAAAGCGGCATTATTTTTGTTCAATTCCCTCTTTTTATTACGATTCGATTTGGATTTAGACGCGTGTTTCTTTAGTATGTATCGTTACGCGAATTTATATCTCCCGAAAGGACGCCACCTGTGGGTGGATGAGGAAACGATGCAACATCTAGACGAGATTATTGCCAATGCAACGGCAGCTATAGAGCAGGCTGAATCATTAGTCGCTCTGGACGAAGTCCGAGTTCAGTACCTAGGTAAAAAGGGTCACTTAACCCTTCAACTACAACAACTAGGTAAACTACCACCAGAAGAGCGTCGCACTGCGGGTCAAGAGATCAACAAAGCGAAGCAAGCTGTTCAGGCACTACTCGTTGAGCGTAAAGACGCTCTACAGCGTGCTGAGCTAGAAGCGAAGCTTGCAGCAGAAACAATCGACATTTCTCTTCCGGGTCGTCGTATTGAGAACGGTGGTCTACACCCTGTTACCCGTACGATCGAACGTATTGAAAGTTTCTTTGGTGAGCTTGGTTTTACTACTGAAGCTGGCCCAGAAATCGAAGATGCTTTCCACAACTTCGATGCATTGAACATTGCTGAAGATCACCCAGCACGTACGGATCACGATACCTTTTTCTTTAACCCAGATTTGATGCTTCGTACGCACACCTCTGGTGTTCAGATCCGTACTATGGAAGAAAGCCAGCCGCCGCTACGCTTTATCGCGCCTGGCCGTGTTTATCGTAATGACTACGACCAAACACATACGCCAATGTTCCACCAGGTGGAAGGCATGCTAGTTGACGAGAACGTTAACTTTGCACAGCTTAAAGGCATTCTTCACGACTTCCTATGTAACTTCTTTGAAGAAGAAGTGGAAGTGCGCTTCCGTCCATCTTACTTCCCATTCACAGAGCCTTCAGCTGAAGTTGATGTGAAAGGTAAGAACGGTAAGTGGTTGGAAGTACTAGGTTGCGGTATGGTTCACCCGAACGTACTTCGCAGCGTAGGTATTGACCCTGAGAAATACTCTGGCTTTGCATTTGGTATGGGCGTTGAGCGTCTGACTATGCTTCGTTATGGTGTAAACGACTTACGTGCGTTCTTCGAGAACGACCTTCGTTTCCTAAAACAGTTTAAGTAATCCAGAGGTTTAATCACTATGAAATTCAGCGAATCATGGCTTCGTGAGTGGGTTAGCCCTGCGGTTACTACTGACGAACTAACACATCAAATTACAATGGCAGGCCTTGAAGTAGACGACGTTCTACCAGTGGCAGGTTCATTTACTGGCGTTAAAGTGGGTCAAGTTGTTGCTTGTGAACAACACCCAGATGCAGACAAACTGCGCGTAACCAAAGTCGATGTAGGCGCTGAAGAGCTGCTAGACATCGTGTGTGGTGCGTCAAACTGTCGTCTAGGCATCAAAGTGGCTGTTGCTACTGTTGGCGCAGTACTGCCTGGTGATTTCAAAATCAAGAAAGCAAAACTACGTGGTCAACCATCACACGGTATGCTTTGTTCTTTCTCTGAGCTGGGTATTGATGTCGAGTCTGACGGTATCCTAGAGCTAGCAGAAGACGCAGTACTGGGTACTGACTTCCGTGAATTCCTAGGTCTAGATGACGTGACTGTTGATGTTGATCTAACAGCAAACCGTGCTGACTGTTTCAGCATTCGCGGTCTTGCGCGTGAAGTCGGTGTACTAAACCGTGCTGACGTGACCGCGCCTCAGTTTGACCTGGTTGCGCCATCTATCGATGACACTGTATCTATCGAAGTTAAAGTGGCTGATGCATGTCCACGTTACCTTGGCCGTGTGGTTAAGAACGTGAACATTAAAGCTGAAACACCATTATGGATGCAGGAAAAACTGCGCCGTTGTGGTATCCGCTCTATCGATTCTATCGTTGACATCACTAACTACGTGATGCTCGAAATGGGTCAGCCAATGCACGCGTTCGACCTTAACAAGGTTGAAGGTGGAATTGTGGTCCGTATGGCTGAGCAAGATGAGATGATCACGCTGCTTGACGGTACGGAATCTAAACTGAACAGCGATACCTTGGTTGTTGCTGATCACGGCAAAGCGCTGGCCATTGCCGGTATCTTCGGTGGTGAGTTCTCTGGTGTTCACGCAGATACAAAAGACGTACTGCTTGAGTGCGCATTCTTTGCACCTGACGCAATTCGTGGTCGTGCACGTAGCTATGGCCTGCATACAGATTCATCATTACGTTTTGAACGTGGTGTTGATTCAACATTACAAGTCGAAGCAATGGAGCGTGCAACACAGCTTCTAGTTGAAATCTGTGGTGGTGACGTAGCGCCTGTTGTTAGCGTTGAGTCTGAAGCAGATCTGCCTAAGCCAAACACAGTAGCACTACGCCGTACAAAGCTTGATAACCTGCTAGGTCACCACATCGCTGATGCTGATGTTGTTGAAATCCTAGAGCGTCTTGGCCTAACTGTTGAAACAACAGCGGAAGGTTGGATGGCAACGGCACCAACATGGCGTTTTGATATTGCTATCGAGCAAGACTTGATTGAAGAAGTTGGCCGTATTTACGGTTACAACAACATTCCAAATCAGTCGCCAGTTGCTGCGCTAAGCATGAACGACCATAAAGAAGCGAACCTGCCGCTTAAGCGCGTACGTGACCTTCTTGTTGACCGTGGCTACCACGAAGCAATTACTTACAGCTTCGTTGAGCCAGAGCAGCAAAAACTGATTGTTCCAGGTGTTGAGCCGCTAATTCTGCCATTCCCAATTTCTGCAGACATGTCAGCAATGCGTCTTGGTCTTATCCAAGGCCTATTGAACACTGTTGTCCACAACCAGAAGCGCCAGCAGCCACGTGTTCGTTTGTTCGAATATGGTCTACGTTTCATTCCATGTGAATCTGCTGAAAACGGCATGCGTCAAGAGCCAATGCTGGCGGGCGTTATTGCTGGTTCTCGCAGCGAAGAACACTGGGACATCGAAACTAACACGGTTGATTTCTTTGACCTGAAAGGTGACCTGGAAGCGGTACTAGAGCTGACTGCAAACGACGTTGCATTTGGTTTCAAACCAGCGAAACACCCAGCACTACACCCTGGCCAAACAGCAGCAATCGTTGTTGATGGCAAAGAGGTGGGTGTGATCGGTACGGTTCACCCAGAGCTTGAGCGCAAGTTTGGCCTAAATGGTCGCACTATTGTGTTCGAAATTGAATGGAATGCGATCAACACGCGTGTACTACCTGAAGCTGCTCAAGTGTCTAAGTTCCCTGCAAACCGTCGTGATATCGCGATTGTTGTGAACGAAGATGTAGCAGTAGGCGACGTAGTAGAAGTATGCCGTGCAAACGGTGGTGAGCTACTAACAGCTGTTAACCTGTTTGATGTTTACTGCGGTAAAGGTGTGGAAGAAGGCAATAAGAGCCTTGCTATTGCACTGACACTACAATCTGCTGAGCGCACGCTTGAAGAAGCTGATATTGTTGGTGCAGTTGATAGTATTGTTGCAGTTCTTGCTGAGCGTTTTGGTGCAAGCCTGCGCGACTAGCTTCATACTAGAGTAAATACTTGATTTATAACTGAGTAATAAAATAAACATTGTCTTTTTAAGTCTTTGTTTTGAGAAAGCAGCCAGAAATGGCTGCTTTTTTTTGATCTAAATCTAAAAAATTCTAACATTCTGATTGTTAGTGATATTTTCTGAATTATGCGATTACTTTGGAGGGTTGTGCTGTATCTTGCTGTTTTATTAGGGTTTATTATTTGTTCAATTCGATTTCAAGCTCAACCAGGTGCATGGAAATGGGGCCAGCCTCACCCTCTAAATCAATAATTTGACACGAACGTCACTTAAAAAAGTTGGCGGAAATCAGCAAGTTGGCTTAAACTTGTCCTAGTTGAGGTCGAACGGGTATTACCCGAACTTAACTGCATATCATTTTGATGATATGCATGTTTCGGCCCAGCCAAACTAATTCGCAGTGATACGCTAACTTGTACTAATACATATTCGAGTTGTGTGCACTATCCATTCAGCATAGTCTTGAGGGAGTTATCAATGGCGCTCACAAAAGCCGATTTGGCTGAGGACCTGTTTGAGAATGTTGGATTAAGCAAACGGGACGCCAAGGATACGGTGGAAGTCTTCTTTGAAGAAATCAGGAAGGCTCTTGAAAATGGCGAGCAGGTAAAGTTGTCAGGTTTTGGTAACTTCGATCTGCGCGACAAAAACGAGAGGCCGGGACGTAACCCGAAAACGGGTGAAGATATTCCAATTTCTGCACGCCGTGTTGTTACTTTCCGCCCTGGTCAGAAACTTAAAGCTCGCGTAGAAAGTATAGATATCGAAAAATGAGAGCCTTAAGTTAACGCTTAAACCACACAATAAAGACCCAAGCGAAACGTGTAGATTCGCTTGGGTCTTCTTTTTATACTCTTCCCACAGCCCACAGCCCACAGCCCACAGCCCACAGCCAATTTCATAAATTGCGATATCCCGCAGAAAAGCAAGCGTTACAAAGATGTAGCTAGCTTGTATAGTAAATGGGATTGGCATGATAACTCTGGTTGGATTATACCGATTGGTATTAGATAGTTATCTCGATTGGCATAACAATATGATTGGCATGACACGGAGGTTGTAAATGACATTGCTACAGTCGGTGAAAGAGGGGGAGTTCTTAGCGGCAACACTGGATCTTTCCCTACCTTTTGAAGCCAGTGAATGGACGTTGGATTCTGGTGTGCGCTGTTATTTGCCTCATCGAGGTGTGTTGCACATTACACCCGCAGAGTTGAATGATTCTGTTAAGGATATCGTAATTTCTTCTGGTGTTCATGGTGATGAAACAGGGCCGATAGAACTCGTTCAGCAACTGGCACAACAAATTCTGCAGGGGAAAATTGAACCCAAGCATCGGCTATTACTGATCATTGCGCACCCTCAGGCAATTAACGCTCATACACGTTTTATCGACGAGAATATGAACCGTCTTTTCGCTGCTCGAAATGATGACGCTAATGTTGATCGTGTTGTGGCTAATCAGTTACAAGACGCCGTTGATCATTTCTTCGAGCAAACCTCTGCCAGTCATCCAAATCGTTGGCATTTGGATTTACATTGTGCCATCCGGGATTCTGTCCATCATACGTTTGCTGTCAGCCCTTATACTGAGAATAAAACCCGCAACCAGGCGTTGTTTGCTTTCTTACAGCAAGCAGACATTGAGGCGATCTTATTATCTAATTCCCCGTCTCCGACATTCAGCTGGTATAGCGCCGAAAAATTTGCGGCGCAGGCGCTGACGATGGAATTAGGTAAGGTTGCAGCCTTAGGGAAAAATGACTTAAAACAACTTGCGCCTTTTGCTGAGGCCATAAAACAGCTGGTCTGTGAATCAGAGCTTCACAGTGAATGGAAGGCGGGAATACCACGGGTTTATCGTGTTACCAGGACATTAGTGAAGCACACACCGTCTTTTGCCTTTAACTTTCCTGCGCAACAGGCCAATTTCTCATTTTTTGAGCATGGCAAACTATTGGCACATGATGAAGGCGTGGAATACTTCTCTTTAGAAGGGGGAGAAGCCATTGTTTTCCCTAATGCCAATGTCGCGACAGGGCAGCGAGCCTGCTTACTGGTTCAGCAGACGGAAGTTGTTACAGGCGATCAGGTTGTCGCTAAAATCTAAATTGCATCCCAGTTGATGAAAAGAAGACCATTTATCGCTGGTCTTCTTTTCATTTAATCATTGAGAAGGTATTGTTAGCGCAATATTTTTTATCGCGACTTCCAATGCTATTAAACGATCTTATTTTACGTCAGCAAGCGAAATGGAAATTCAGCTTTTGGATTGTTTCGGCCTTATTGTTGGCAACTTGCCTGTTTTCACTTGCTATCGGTGAACTATGGATCCTGCCATGGTCACCAGATGGTGCCCTCGAACAACAACTGTTGCTTCAGTTACGTTTCCCCAGATTGATCGCAGCATTAGCGATTGGTGCCTCTCTTGCTGCTTCTGGTTCAGTATTGCAAGTGTTACTGGGTAACCCTCTGGCAGAACCCGGGGTGCTTGGTATATCCGGTGGCGCGAGCCTGGCATTGGTGATTCTGCTCTTTGCTCTGCCTTTTGCGCCAACCCCGATGTTAACCATGTTCGCTGCGATGGCCGGCGCCTTATTGTTTACTATGGTGTTAGTGGGCTTATCCCGTCGGCGGAAGGTCTCAACAGCACGCCTGTTACTCATAGGTGTTGCATTAGGGATATTATCGGGCTCAGTCGTGACATGGGCGTTTTACTTCAGCGATGATCTGAACTTGCGCCAGCTTATGTACTGGTTGATGGGCAGTGTTGGCGGCGTAAGCTGGTCACAACTGTCTGTATTATTGTTAGTGGTGCCGGTTTTATGCTGGCTCTGTATTCAGGGTAAGAAACTGGATTTACTGATGTTGGGCGAAACCCAGGCCAGGCAGTTAGGACTGGATGTAGCTTCGTTGCGCTGGCGGTTTATTCTTATTGTGTCGTTGCTGGTCGGGGCTTCTGTTGCGCTGGGTGGAGTGATTGGGTTTGTCGGCCTCGTAGTGCCTCACCTGCTGCGCTTAAGCCTTGGTACTGAAAACCGCTACTTGTTACCATTATCGGCACTGTGTGGTGCTTTGTTACTGGCTGTAGCCGATACGTTATCCCGAATTGTGTTACCGTCAGCAGAGCTGCCTGTTGGTGTGCTTACCACCACCATTGGTGCCCCGGTATTTGTCTGGATGTTGCTTCGTTCTCAATTTGATTAAAACTCGGTAGATACCATGATATTAGATGTACAAAATCTGGCGATGCCACCGCGGTTACTTCCGGTTTCCTTTTCGATTGAACCAGGTGAGATCGTTCACTTCATCGGCCCTAATGGCAGCGGTAAAAGTACCGCGATTTCGATGCTTTCCGGATTATATGAAGGGCAGGGGAATATTGAGTTTTTGGGCCAGCCTTTAGCGGATTATGATTTGCCGTCACTTGCCCGGCTACGGTGTTACTTAGCGCAGCAAGATCGCCCGGTGTTCTCTGTTGGGGTGCATCACTATCTGGCGCTCTCATTATCTGCTTTAAATAAGCCGGATGAGTTGAAAGTGCAACAGGCGCTGGATGAAATATGTCATGCACTGAATATCAGCGACAAATTGAACCGGAATATTCAGCAGCTCTCTGGCGGTGAATGGCAACGTGTTCGTCTTGCCGCCGCCTGCCTGCAAGTGTGGCCGAGTATTAACCCTGAAGCGCATCTTTTGTTATTGGATGAACCGGCTGCAGCACTTGATATCGGTCAGGAAGCAGCAATGTATAAGTTGGTGCGGCGCATGGCTGAACAGGGGGTTGCAGTAGTTATGGCAAATCATGATCTCAATCGAACCCTACGCGAAGCAGATAAAGTATTGCTGCTCAATAACGGGTCATGCGTTGCCAAAGGGCACCCGAAAGAGGTAATGACCGTTGAACAGCTTGAAACAACTTTTGCGACTAAGGTACAGCGCATTGAATATGATGGCCGTAGCTGCCTGCTGTTTAATGACTAACAGTTAATATCAGCTGCTAAAACGGCAACTCTTGAGTTGCCGTTTTATCGTTTGCAGGATATGAACTTGGTATTGCTTAGTATTAGCTGGTTTTAAACTGGCCAACTAATTGTTTCAGCTCGCCTCCTGCTTGGTTAAGTTCATTGACGACTTGCTCTGAGGTGCTGCTAGAGTGGATGAGTTCAGAGACAATATCTTGAATGGCAACCATGTTGCGGTTGATTTCATCTGTGACAGAGCTTTGCTCTGTCGCTGCCGTTGCAATATGGCTGGTCATATCGTTAATCGCTTCAACCGCGCCAGTCACAGAAGACAAGCTATCGGTGATGGAGTTAGCAGCATCAACAGCCTCGTGACAGGTTGATTGGCTGTGGTCCATCGACGATACGGCCTGAGCGACCAAGCGATGCAACTCATCCAGCATTTCTTTTATTTCTTTCGTGCTAGATTGCGTGCGGCTTGCAAGCCCGCGAACTTCATCAGCGACAACCGCAAATCCCCGGCCTTGTTCACCAGCACGTGCGGCTTCAATGGCAGCGTTCAGCGCCAGCAGGTTAGTCTGCTCTGCAATTTCACCAATGACCTTCAGCACATTATCAATTTTTTGTGACTGCTGGTTGAGGGAATGAATATGTTGTCCGGCCTGATCCACTTCCTCGACCAGAGCGGTGATAGAGACAACAGAAGTATCAACACGCTGTTGAGCAACCAGAGAATCCTGACTAGCATTGCTGGTGGCGTTTGACACTTCGTTAGCATTCATCGCCACTTCACTGGCAGCAGAGCTCATTTCTGTTACTGCGGTAACAACTTGCTCGGTTTCATTGTTGTGAACCTGCAATTGGCGGGTCAGGGCGATGGTTTGATCGTTAATGTTATTTGCGGCACCAGTGACTTGTTCAGTAACATCAGCAACCTGGCTGATGATACTTTGCAGCTTGGCGGCAAAGCGGTTAAACGCATGACCTAACTGGGCAATTTCATCGTTACCTTTAACGTCTAAACGACGGGTAAGATCACCTTCACCGTCGGCAATATCATTCAGAGTATCGACCATACTCTTCACCGAGCGTGTTATGCGGTTGGCAATAAAAATGATGACGATAATGGTAAGAATACCAAGAATGAAAGAACTGAGCAGAACCAGCTTTAATCGTTCTTGCATTGCTTCCGTTGATAACAGCTGGTACTGCGCAACTTCAGTATCAACATCATCGATATAAATGCCTGTACCAATATACCAGTCGGTACCATTAACCGAAGCGGCATAGCTTAGTTTTGGCTGCGGGGTAGGATTGCCGTTTTTCGGATGAACATAGTTGACGAAACCCCCACCTTGTTGCGCGGCCTGGTATAGCTCCTTAAGAATTTTGACACCGTTCGGATCTGTCATACCCCGATGGTTTTTATCCTGCTTCTCCGGACTAGCGGCATGAACAATGTTGTTGTCATTCTTATCGTAAATAAAAATGTAGCCGGTATTGTTAATAGCAAATCTCAGCGGGAGCAGCAGTTGCCTAATTTGTTGAATCGCCTGATTTTTATCACTATTGGCGGCGAGGATACTCTCAACAGCATGTTTGTTAATATTAACCGCATCTTTCAGCTGGTTTTGACGCTCGCTGATTAACTGTTCTTTAAAGTGAATAACCTCTTCATCTAACGCTTTGTTTTCTAATGTGCTTATGATACCAATAGCGACGCTCATAATAATGAAAAGTGGAACTAAGCTGAGCAATAACAGTTTACTCTTTAAATTGAGTTTATGCATAACAACACATACCTATCTATAGTATTTATAATAATGGCGCGGGCTAGCTGTAGTTATTATATCGGCGAGGGAAGTTATATCTTTAGGTTTACTTGTTAATGACTTGTGGTTGTTAAGTTGTATTTAAATCAAGAAATTAGCGTTTATTTAAAGTTATTGCTCCAATAAATAATAAATTATTTAAGAATATAATCGTTGTTATTAATATAAATATTAAGAGCTAGCGTGCATATTGGAAACTATTGCGCATATTAATAAAAAACCACTGTCCTGAAGGCAGTGGTTTTTTATTGCAGTGCTTTTCTGGCTGCTAATGAATTACATGGTCCAGAGTAGCAGGGCGAGGATCTGGGGCGAGAGAATACGCAGACACATCACTAGGGGATAAACCGTCGCGTATGACAGGGCTGAGGCGCCGCTGGTCGCATGCAAGCCGTTAGCGAAAGCCAATGCCGGTGGATCGGTCATGGAGCCGGCCAGCATGCCGCATATTGTCAGGTAGTTCAATTGTCCGACGATCCGGGCAATAAAGCCAACCGTCAGCAGCGGAAATAAAGTAATCACAATGCCATAACCCATCCAGCTTAAACCATCGCCATTGACCAGGGTATCGACAAAGCCTCCACCGGATTTCAGGCCAACAACAGCCAGGAACAGTACGATACCCATTTCACGCAGGGCAAGGTTGGCACTAGGCGGCATAAACCAGTACATTTTACCGATACTGCCAATACGTGCCAGGATCAGGGCAACCAGTAACGGCCCGCCAGCCAGACCGAGCTTTATTGCGGCTGGAAAGCCGGGAAGATAGAACGGAATAGAGCCTAGTAACACCCCTAAACCAATCCCCACGAACACCGGGAGCATCTGGACCTGCTGCAGTTTTTGATGGGCGTTGCCGACAATGCCACTGACGGCTTCAATGGCTTCATGACGCCCGACCAGATTCAGGATATCGCCAAACTGCAGTGTCGACTGGCTGGTTGGCACCAGTTCAACACCGGCACGGTTTAGACGTGAAACCACCACATCATATTTTTCTTTCAGATCGAGATCGCGGATCTTTTTACCCAGCACAATTTCATTGGTGACCACTAGGCGCTGAACCCGTAACTCCGTTCCTCGTGTGGAAAGCGAAGTATCGACCTCTTCACCAATCACCAGACGGGCTTTTTCGAGGGCGCTTTTGTCGCCGACAAGGTGAAGCAGATCATTAGTTTCGATTCGGGTATCAGGGCGGGGAACATGCAGGGTTTCACCTCGCTTTAAGCGGGAGCAGATGATGTCACCTTCAGTCAAGGCCGGTACAGCCTGTAACTGTAATCCATTGAGGTTAGGGTTACGAATGGCCACGTTCAGTGTATGCAGGCTTTCCTTTTTATGACCGCTGTGGATTTCAAATTCTTCTGCTTCTTTATCAACGTTGACCTTAAACGCTAAACGAAGGATCCACATTGTCAGCAGAATACCGCAGATCCCGAAAGGATAAGCCACCGCATAACCCATACCCGTAAGATCGAGCATACCGTCCTGAGCACCTAATTCCGTTAAGATCTGCTGGCCAGCACCCAATGACGGCGTGTTGGTCACGGCACCTGAGAAGACGCCTAAAATAACAGGAAGCGGGACATCAAAGATCTTGTGCAGGCCGATGGCAACCATACAGCCTAATAAAACGATCAAGGCAGCAAAGCCGTTGAGTTTAAGGCCGGAGCTTCGCAGTGAAGCAAAGAACCCCGGGCCGACCTGGATCCCGATAGTGTACACAAACAGGATCAGGCCGAACTCCTGAATGAAGTGCAAGGTATGTGAATCGAGAGCGATGCCCCATGCGTCGGTAAAGTGACCTACGAAAATGCCGCCAAACAGCACCCCGCCTATCCCTAATCCGACCCCACAGATGCGCCAGTTCCCAATCCATAAGCCCAGCACCGCAACCAGCGCTAATATGCTGATAGATAGTGCAATGTCACTCATGGTGAGTCTCCGTAGTTTTCTTAAATGAAATCGTTTTCATCATAACAGCAGAGATCTGCCGAAAATTCGGTGAAAGATCTGCGTCAGGGGTAGGCTTTGGGACTCAGTAAGGACTGATTTCGCTCTTAGGCGAAAGGAGTGAATAGGGAGTTAATGTCTACAGCTGGTGATGGATCATTTTGGTCACTAAACCCAATCGAATAATCATATAATCACCTGATTATTCAGTTAGCTACTAGTAGGCAGCAATGCTCTGCTATTGTCTTTGTTTCATATTAATAGCGCATTATTATTAATGTTTTAAGCGGGTTTCCCTATAAATGTGCGGTTGCCCACGATAAAGATGTACTGGGATAAGTGCTTGTTAAACAATGAAATGATTTGTAATACAATATGTTTTTGAATTGTTAACGCTGACGTCGGTTAACGATAGAAATGCCAGTACTTCGACTGGCATTGTGATGATAGTGGTTTGGGTATATTGGGTATAAAAGAAAATTACTGACGTTTGGGTTGCTGGTAAGTACGGCCAGCCGCCTGGTAAGTGTCTTTATGCTTTATCTCGAACATAGCGTAGAAGAACCACGCAATAAACTTCAGCATCTCATCGCCATCGTTCATTACCCATTCAACATATTCCTGTTCTTCACCTTGTTCATTCTCTTGGGTGAAAACGTGGTAGATACGTTTCTCACCTTCGATTTCCGCAAGCTGGAATTGGCCGGTTAATGATGCCGCAGCTTCTGCTACCTCCAGCTCTTCTGTGGTTTGAAGTGCTGCTAACACTTGCGGAAGACTTTCTTTCTGGCATAGCGCTTTAACTAAAATTTCAAATTCGTTTTGTTGCATGACTTATCAACTCAATTGTTTAATGCCAGTATTGTATCAGATTGTCTTACTCTGACTATTTTGAATGACTTGGTATAAATATAAAAAGCTGCCGGAAGGCAGCTTTTTTTAGTCACGAACGCTAAGAAGCATTAGCCGCACTTAGATTCGCCGCAGTTAAGACAAGTCTGACAGTTGTCTTTAATAATGACGGCCTTGTTATGGCATTTGTAGCAAAGCGTGGCACTGCGTGGAAAACTTCCTGTGCTTTCTTCGTCAGCGTCATCTTTTTTACCTTCCAGTTCCGCTTTTTTAGCATCTAGAAATGCCTTCTGATGCTCGTCGACCTCGGGTTCTCCCAGCATGCCGATTTTAGTCAGGTGCTGTTCGATGATGTTACCGATCTCTGCGATAAGCGAATGAACATATTTCCCTTTATTCCAGTAGCCACCGCGCGGATCAAACACCGAGCGTAGCTCTTCAACCAGAAAGGTACAGTCGCCGCCTTTACGGAATACCGCAGACATAATGCGGGTTAGCGCAACAATCCACTGATAGTGCTCTAAGCTCTTAGAGTTAATGAACACTTCAAACGGTCGACGTACCTCGTGTTCTGTGCCTTCGTTTAGTACCACATCGTTAATGGTGATAAACAATGAATGCTCAGAAATATGCTCGGGCGTTTTTAGCTTGTAAGTCGTGCCCAGCAGTATATCAGGCCGCGGCATGCCTTCATGCATGTACTCAACCTTCACTTCAGGTTGTGTTGCCTGCTGTGATAGATCTTGTTCCTGGCTTTTAACTTGGAAGCCAACAATTTTGCTGTCAATTTTTTTGACCATGATTCTATGACCTGTCCTGATTGGTATTGCTTAATACTTACCGTAGTAGCCTTCTTTAAGGGCATCGTAAAGGTTTGCCGCAGTGTGGGTTTCACCGTCGTACTCGATCTCTTCGTTGCCTTTAACTTCCAGCGTTGACCCGTCTTCGAGGTTGAAAACGTAAGTGGTATTTTCCAGATCACTCTCTTTGACAAGTACGCCCTGGAACACTTCCGGGTTAAAGCGGAACGTTGTGCAGCCTTTAAGACCTTTATCGTAGGCATCCATATAGATGTCTTTGAAGTCTTCAAACGGGAAGTCGGTTGGTATGTTAGCTGTTTTTGAAATTGAAGAATCAATCCAACGCTGGGCAGCAGCCTGTACATCTACGTGCTGGCTCGGCGTAACATCATCAGCAGTGATGAAGTACTCCGGTAGTTTTGTTTCTGTTTCAGTGCTGTATGGCATGGCTTTGTGGTTGATCAGCTCGCGGTAGGCCAGTAGTTCAAAGCTATACACATCAACATTTTCTTTGGTTTTCTTACCAGTTACGATCACATTACGGCTGTAGTGATGGGCGAAGCTTGGCTCAATACCATTACTTGCATTGTTTGCCAGTGACAATGAAATAGTACCGGTTGGCGCAATAGAACTGTGATGGGTAAAACGTGCACCTGTTTTTGCTAACTGTTCAATCAGTGCTGGTTCAATCTCAGCAACCTGCTGCATGTAACGGCTATATTTAGCGTGCAGCACTTTACCTTTTACTTTATCGCCAATCTTGATGCCATCTTTTGCCATTTCAGGGCGCAGACGCAGCATTTTTTCCGTGATTTCGAATTCTTCATCCATCACCGGGGCAACGCCTTTCTCTTTTGCCAGGCTCAGTGCTTCTTTCCAGCCGGTGATTGCTAATTCCTGGGCGACTTGTTCTGTGAAAGCAACCGAGGTTGCACTGCCGTATTTATGGGTCAGCATAGTGATAGTAGACCCCAATCCTAAGAAGCCCATTCCATGGCGACGCTTATGCGTGATTTCGTGGCGTTGTTTTTCAAGTGGCAGCTGGTTGATTTCAACTACGTTATCCAGCATACGAGTGAAAATAGCGACAACGCGGCGGAAGCCATCCCAGTCAAATGCGGCTTTATTTGTAAAGGGGGCACGTACAAATTTAGTCAGATTGATGGAGCCAAGCAGGCAGGCACCGTAGGGTGGCAGTGGCTGTTCACCACACGGGTTAGTGGCACGGATCTCTTCACAGAACCAATTGTTGTTCATCTGGTTAACTTTATCGATCAGGATAAAGCCAGGTTCAGCGTAGTCATAGGTTGACGTCATAATGACGTTCCATAAGTTGTGAGCAGGTATGGTGCGGTGAACCTTGCATGCAACCCGGCCTTCATGACCTTCAACCAGGTTATCTTTTACAGGCCAGTCAGCCCAGACGATCGTCGGATCGTTATTAAGATCCAAGTTATCCTGTTTTGCTTCTTTTGCGGTGACAGGGAAGATCAATTGCCACTCATCGTCATTTTTGACTGCCTGGATAAATTCTTCAGAAATTAGCAGTGAGAGGTTGAACTGGCGCAGACGACCGTCTTCGCGTTTGGCGCGAATGAATTCGATGATGTCAGGGTGGCGAATATCCATCGTACCCATTTGAGCGCCACGGCGTCCTCCGGCAGAAGAGACGGTAAAACACATCTTGTCATAGATATCCATGAAAGAGAGAGGGCCAGATGTGTAGGCTCCCGCACCTGATACAAAAGCACCACGAGGACGAAGGGTGGTGAAATCATAACCGATACCGCAACCAGCCTTCAGGGTCAGGCCTGCTTCGTGGACTTTGCCTAAAATGTCGTCCATCGAATCATCGATGGTTCCGGAAACGGTACAGTTGATTGTTGATGTCGCAGGTTTATGTTCGAATGCGCCTGCGTTAGACGTGATACGCCCCGCAGGGATTGCGCCATTACGCAATGCCCACAAGAATTCGTTGTACCAGTGTTCTCTGACTGTATCTTTTTCTAAATCGGCTAACGCGCGAGCAACGCGTTTGAAGGTATCATCAAGCGTTTTATCAATAGCTTTTCCATGCTTTGATTTCAGACGATACTTGCTATCCCAAATCTCCATTGAGGTCGATTGGAAGGCAATATCGATTGCTTGAGATACTTCAGAAGCCGTTGGGTTTTTCGCCATTATGAATGCACCTTAATATTTGTCGTAATTCATGCACGATGGAGACAGAACGATAAGCAATCCAGAGCTTAAATCTGTTCCCTGTACCTCGACATTGAAGAGGTACTTGTGGCAGATGATAGATTAAAGCACTACATGTAGTGCTTGGCAAGTGGCCATGCCACAATATCTGCTCTTGTAAGTATGGTGTGAAATGAGATGAGTGACTTGTATATTTCACGTTTTGATAATGTGAGCAGCTGAAGATTATGGATCAGATTACGATAGGAATGATTAGAGGTTGATCAAAATGGCTGAAAATAGTTGCAGTACACAATGAGGAATTGTGACCATTACGCAATGGATCTGACTGTATCAACTTATCACGCGGTAAGTGGGAAGGAATGAGTCAGAGGCCTGAACAAGTGTTTAGCCACTGCAAACAAAGGTGCTCCGAAGAGCACCTGTGACGACCTTTGGTGAGGTTAGAAGTTGTAACGTACCAGCAGGGCTAAGACATCGTCTAGGTCAGCATCAGAGCCGTTGCCATTTTTACTGCTGATATCCATCTTGTATTCAGCCGACAGGATAACAGGGCCGGTTAGGTAGGCCGCTCCAACTGTTGCGTATGCGTATTTAGCTTGTGAGTTGTCATCCTCAAGCTGGTTATAGCCACCTAGAATTTGGAACTGATTGATGTTGTAAGAACCGAACAGTTCTAGGCCTGTTGCTTCTTTAATTGCGCCGTCTGCTGTTGTATCAGCATCTGAGAAATAGCTTTCACCTTGCTGGTGGTTACGAGACTGGTTGTAGTTTGCAGCAAGGTATAAGCCATTGTTCTCATACTTGACGACAGCATTTGCAATTTTAGCATCTTCACGATCGTTGAACTGAGTTTCAGCATATACCGCACTCAGACCGAGGCCGAAATCAAAGTCGTAACCTGCCATGGCCTGGTAGCCGTAGTCACGGTGAAAATCGGAGTTATTATCTTCGAACTGATACTGAACACCAATTTGCAGCCCGCCAAAGTTGTTGCGATATTGCAGTACGTCATCAGCACGACCAGTACCGTGCGGTCCGCCGTCGCTTACAATACCGTCATAGCTACCTGCTGTGTCACCACCGAAGATCCAGAAACGGTCAGTGGCACCAGCTACATCATAGTGAACAGACCAGGCTTTACCCAGAGTAAAGTGACCAATGTTTTCTTTATCAGCAGTGATGTTACCTAATCGGTTGAAGAACAGATTGTCTTTACTGCTGTTAGATAGCGCATCGAATCCCCATTCTGCTTTTGCACCGATATCCCAGCCACCTTCAAGAGCATGCGTGAAACCAAAATTGATACGAGAAGACTGGCTACCGAGACTATTTTCGCCATCAGAAAATTTGGCACTTGCGGCAAGACGACCGCCAACGGAGAGCGTACTGCTGTCATCGTTATAAATTTCTAGTGCCTGAGAAGAAGTTGAAGCTGCCGCTGCTGCAATTGCTAGTGCAATGATTTTCTTGTTCATTTTAATGCATCCTACATTATTCTGTTGTGTAGCATTTTCTATCCGAAATGCTTATTCACTTTCAGGGATATAGGCGGTTCAGCGTTAGTAAAATGTTCTCAATTGATATCACCATGATGATTGATGAGTATATGTGTTTAATATCATGTTGTTACGTATATTTCGTTACAAAATTTACAACTATAAATAGTGCTAAAACGGAATTATTTGCGGCTCAGAGCCTGCTGATAAGAAGGAAAAATATTGTTTTATATCGTTTGTTGATTTGAGTGATTTACCGACTACTTGGCATGTTTTTGGGTAATGCCTTGCGAGGATGTTAGTGGTGTTGAGCCATTCCGAGTTGGTATTTGGGAAGGGTTGCCTGGGTATAGTTATGAAGGGGTAAAAACGCGGTTAAGTAGGGAATTAGCAGGGAATAAGAAGATTAACAATGCTCTGATACCAACATCAAAGCATTGTTGTTGTAGGTTTTGGCAGATTTAGTCGACTTGCGTGTTGAGATAACGGATCGTATTGGCAATATCTTCGAGGCTTTCGTGGGCATCTGTTTGTATCAGGTATTTGCCTTTGACTAAAAATGCAGGAACAGAAGCCACTTCAGCATTTGCTACCAACGTTTCAGCAGCGCTGAGCTGTTGATACACAGTTTTATGTTGCTCTTCGCTGAGTTCATAAGGGCTCAGCAAGTCATATTGCTTAAAGATTTTTTCTAATGATGCTCTCTTTTCTTCAGGTGATAAGTTTTCATCACTGTCTTGAACATAGGCAAACAGATCTTTTACCAGTTGCTCGCTGGGTTTATCGCTAGTTTGAATGGCTGCGGTATAGAAAATATATGCGGCGAGTTGAGCACCTTCATTAAACGTGACATGGACTTTCTCGATATCAACCTTGGCCATCGACTGTAATTCAGGCAGCATCGCTTCCATATTACGGCAGTGGCCACAGCCTAACGAAAAGATCTCAATAACATCTGCTGTGTCAGTCATTGGCGTTGGAATTATGGTGTATTTATCCCCTTCTTGAGGGACGTTGGCATCACTGCAGCCTGTGATGGTGAACAGGGCGATCAGCAGAGCGAAAAATGGTTTAGAAATAGACGTCATCGTTTTTATATCAATCAACAAAATAAAGACTAATTATGAATGCTAATGAACAAAAATACCTAGCATCCCGTCAAAACAATTTATTTTGTTATCAATAAGCGGTTAGTATCAGACTCTTATCTGCTCTGTCAGAGCTTGCATGAAGCAATTGATCAAAATTTGTCATATTGATCAATCGTAAAGGTAGTGCTGGACGTAAAATCAGGATAAAATCGCCGGCTTTTTTATGGGGAGGTTCGGCATGTACATCGGGTTTGATTACGGAACAGCAAACTGCTCTGTGGCAGTGATGGAGCAGGGGCAACCGCGTATGTTGCCGTTAGAAAAGGGTAATCAGTACATCCCTTCCACCTTATGCGCGCCAACCCGTGAAGCTGTCAGTGAACATTTATTTCGCCATATGGGGATTTCACCATCGGACACTGCGGGTGAGCAAGTACTTCGCCGGGCAATCGCGCTAAATCGCGAAGAAGATATAGATGTCGAAAAGGGGGACTTGCAGTTTGGTCAGGCCGCTTTAGATCTTTATCTGGAAGATCCAGAAGAAGTTTACTACGTAAAATCGCCTAAATCGTTTTTGGGTGCGAATGGTTTACGTGACGTGCAAATCAGCTTTTTTGAAGATTTGGTGTGCGCCATGATGGTAAACATCAAGGCCAATGCTGAGTTAGCGACCCAACAGAGTATCACGAGTACTGTGATAGGCCGCCCGGTGAACTTCCAGGGCAGTGGTGGTGATCGTGCCAATCAGCAAGCTGAAATGATTTTAACTCAGGCCGCGAAACGTGCCGGTTTTAATAACATTGAATTTCAATTCGAGCCCGTTGCGGCAGGCTTAGAGTATGAAAGTACCTTAACGGAAAACAAAACCGTGCTGGTGGTCGATATTGGTGGTGGTACGACAGACTGCTCACTGATTGAAATGGGACCGGAATGGCGTGGCCGTACTGATCGTCAAGGCAGTTTACTGGCACACAGCGGTCACCGGGTTGGCGGCAATGATTTAGACATTCATTTAGCGTTTCGTCAGCTGATGCCATTGCTTGGTTTGGGGAGTCAAACGCAAAAAGGCATCGACATGCCAATTAGCCAGTTCTGGAACTCAATCGCCATCAATAATGTCGTGGCACAAACGGATTTTTATAGTGCTTCTAATCTAAGATCGCTGGATCAGCTAAGGCGAGATGCGGCGGAACCTGAAAAGCTGCAACGTCTGATCCAGGCTTATCACGAAACACTGGGATACCAGATAGTTAGAAAAGCAGAAGAAAGTAAAATTGCACTGTCAGAAGCAGCAACGAATAAAGTGCAGCTGAACATGCTTTCTGAGCTGCTTGAAGTGACGATTAGCCAAAATGATATGGCTGAGGCGATTGAATCACCCAAAGAGAAAATGAGTGGTTTGGTAGCAGAGGCCATGGCTCAGAGCGGAAAAAAACCAGATGTGATTTATATGACGGGCGGCACTTCGCGATCGCCAATATTGCGTTCATGTATTGAGCAACAATTACCTGATGTTCAGATAGTGAGTGGCAGTTACTTTGGTTCCGTGACTGCAGGCCTGGCTCGTTGGGCAGAGCACTGCTTCGCGTAACAACACCATTACCAGGCCGTCTTCTCACAGTTAGCCCTCTAATTTTATCTGACCATTTAGAGCGTCTCTCGGAGTCTAGTACTTCATCACAGAAGTTTTGACGAGTTCAGTCACCACACTTCGTCATTCCGTAAAGAGAGGCACGAACTTATACGGAATCTAAGGAGCCCAAAAACAACATTTTAGTGAAAAATGTCGACATTTCCCCAGTTTTTTTGTGATTTTCTGTCTAATCTTGTTCAAGTAGAGGTATCGGTAATTGCGTGCACTTAAACTGCAGGCAACACTCTGAATTGAGCTGAGAATTGTCCCGATTGATATGATCCAAGTGATCTGAGGTATAGGCGTATGAATGAAAATGACAGGGTGAGTTACTGGTTTAATGAAGTGTTAGCCAAAGCGAACGGAAGTGTGCTGGCCGAATGTGCGACAGATCCTTTTAATTTTCATCTCTCTGGTGGCCGCTGTTTGGCGCTGAGCCATGAAGATTACCTTTCCTACTTAGTTATCTGGAATAAAAGGTTTAAAAATGTTCAGTTTACGATTAATCAGATAATTAATGATGAACAGAAAACCGTTGCCGTTTATAAATGCAATGCGACCTACCATGGTGGCTGGCTCAAAATACCGGGGAAAAACCAGAATGTTACAATGACAGGAATGTTGTTGTTTAAGATGAAAGACGGTTTGATGACGGATTGCTGGCTTGAAGACAGTAGCTTCGATTTGTATCAGCAGTTAACACGGTATCTGGAATAGAAAAAGCGGTATCCTCACAATACCGCTTTTAATAAACATATATTTGTATCTTAAAAGATTAAGCTGCTTGTGCTGTGCCCTGAGACGCTGACTTTAGCTGGTCAAAGTAAGCTTTACTTTCAGAGATAACGACTTTACGCAGTAAGACCAGACCGATCAGGTTTGGCACCGCCATCAGGCCGTTGACGATATCTGCGATGAGCCAAATCATATCGAGCTTTAAGAAAGCACCGCCGGCGACCAAAACCAGGAATATAATTTTGTAAGGTAAAATCGCCTTCACACCGAACAGATACGTGATACAACGCTCACCATAGTAGTTCCAGCCAAGAATCGTGGTAAAGGCAAAGAACATCAGGCCAACGGAGACCATCAGCGGGCCCCAGTAGGCAGAATCTAAACCTGCAGCAAACGCATAGGTTGTCATCGCGGCACCGGCATAGTCACTTTGCCATGCACCCGTAACAACCAGAGTTAAACCTGTCATGGTACAGATAATGATGGTATCGAAGAAGGTACCAGTCATTGATGTCAGTCCCTGATGGACGCAAGAGTCGGTTTTCGCCGCTGCTGCAGCCATTGGTGCACTACCCAGGCCAGACTCATTCGAGAACACACCACGCGCAATACCAGATTGAATTGCCAGCATGATACCTGCACCAACAAAACCACCGGTTGCAGCCTGGCCGGTAAAGGCCGAGCTAATAACCAGAGCAACGGCGGCAGGCAGGGCGTCGGCTTGCGATGTCAGTACTAGCAGGCACGCCAGAATATAGAAGCCCGCCATTACCGGAACGACCTTACTGGCAACGTTTGCGATAGATTTAATACCACCCAGAGTGACCGTGGCGACTAAAATTGTCAGTAATACGATGGTGTATTCTTTGGGAACCTCAAAAGACAGGTAGGCGGCATCAACAATTGCATTAACCTGTGGGAAGGTACCAATGCCGAAACAGGCCACGCCCAGAGCAAAAAAGGCAAACATTTTTGCCAGCCATTTGCTGCCAACACCTTTTTCAAGGTAGTACATTGGGCCGCCGATCATCTGGCCGTTTGCATCTTGCTCGCGATATTTTACCGCCAGCAGGCATTCAGCATACTTGGTCGCCATTCCAAATAAAGCGGCGATCCACATCCAGAGAAGGGCGCCTGGTCCGCCAAGTTTAATAGCCGTCGCAACACCAACAATGTTACCGGTACCGATGGTTGCTGACAGGGCAGTGCAGAGTGCCGCAAAACTGGAGATATCTCCCGATCCCTTAGTGCGGTTCTTATTTGAAAATACGTAGCTTAACGCTAATGGTAAATAGCGAATTTGTATAAAACCCAGGCGAAGTGTGAGGTACAAGCCTGTGCCCACCAACAGCAATAGCAGAGGTGGTCCCCAAACGAGGTTATCAATTACTTGAAGTGTATTTTGTAGCGTATCGTGTAGCGGATTCATTATTCCCCCTTTAAACATCAAAGGAAGAGATACAGAACAACAGAAACGTGGGATTGACAGAAAAAAATTCTGGCTGTTGAACTTATCTCCTCTGTCCTTTTGCCTGAGAGTTTCACCTTCCTGCGATGTACAAATAGTGCAACGCGGGTCGGTTTGCTCCTTCGGCGCCCGATTTAACGGGTCTCTCCAGAGGCTCCTCCAACAACAGTCCATACCGTAAAAAACGGTGCCTGAAAGATTAACGTTTTGTGCTTGAACAGTAACAAGCGGGTAAAACGCTTACTTCTTCGGCGGGCTAATTATCTATTTGTTAATAGATAAAGCGCCACTCTCCTGCTGTCTTCATCGGAACTCAATTTTCGAGCCGCAATACTAATTGATAAAAAAGTGATTGTCTGCAAAAAAATACATGCAAAGGCTAAAAAATTCATAATGCTGAAAGCTAAGAGGTTTAGTGCGAATTTGTTGGATATAACGAGTACAGGTTAACGGCAGCAGCGAACAACGGAAGAATTGATGCTCTTGTGAGCATGGTAAAGCGTTAAAAAACTAAGACATAATCTCTTAGTATCACTTTTTTATGATTCAGTCTTTTTTTTACGACTCTATAAATTAGAAAAGTGATAGTTTATTTTGGAATAACAAGTCGAATTCTTTATTCACTTTCGATATATAAGTGTTGTTTTTTAACATATATTGTTCGCTAACTGTTTGATTACAGCAGACTAGCAGAATTTTATTTTTTTATTGCTTAATTTTAAGACACATTTCCCATACTGGATTTATTTGGTTTTTTGACCGTTAATTATTCATATGTAAGGAATTTTTTTGTCGTATATTTCATACATTTACTTATGATTTTCTATACATTCATCGACACGGAGTGTCTATTACAAATAGATTTGCCTAGTACTAAGTTGTGTAGTTCATATTAGTTGCATATCCGGTAAATCAATTTGTAATTAACTTGGTATGTACTTACTTGTCCTTATGGTGAGATGCATGAGTTTATGGCGCTGGTAGTAAGGTGAGATTGTGATTTGGGTTAGTTGTTGTCATCAAGATAAGCAGACTGAAGCGAAAGAAAACCTGAAGCTGTTTCATAGCGTGGTTGATGTTTCGCCTTTTGAACTTTTGTCAACAATGACAGGGCATGAGCTGATTTTTCTTGAGGTGGTGAACTCATCGTCAGAAGGTTTTGAGCTGTTACAAGCCGTTAAAAATCGTTTTCCATCAACAAAAGTGGTAGTGGTTTACCATGACCTGGATGCTGACTTAGCCCTGAATGTGTTACGAGCGGGTGGGGAAGATGTATTGAGTGCAAGAGCAACACGGCAACAGCTGGAAGAATGCTTCAGTCGCATGCATACGCATACGATTGAAATGGGGGACGATGACGACTATGAACATCGCGAGTTATCCATCAAACCAGCACTGAAAATTATTGATGAAAATATAAGCGCCCCACTCAGGGAACAAGATTTAGCCAACGCCTGCCATTATTCTCCCACTTATTTTTCCCGCCTGTTTCATAGCATTATGGGGGTGACCTTAAAGCAGTACATCATTAAGAAAAGGCTTGATTTGGCTTGTGGTTTATTAACCTCAGACAGAGGGAAAATTGCCTCTGTAGCCACTTCTGCAGGCTTTAAAGATGTTTCATATTTCTCTCGGGTTTTTAAAAAGCATATAGGCTGCTCTCCGGGTGAATTCCGGATGAAAAAGCATAATTTGAATTGAGTTAACTGTCTATTGCACCTAGTATTTCATCACAATAGTTTTGACGAGTTCAGTCACCAACTTCGTCATTCCGTAAAGTGAGAAACGAACTTATACGGAATCTAAGGAGTACACAGTTAGAACTGGATCCCGGATATCTCGTCCCTCGATTCCGGGATGACAGGTTTAGGAGCTACAACTATTCATAATTTATGAGAAACAGAGTATTAGTGTATTTGTCCCGTGTTATAACGCTTAAAGTTGTTCGATATATTGTCGATAAAGAATTAGAATATACTCCCTATAGGGACTCATCGGCATTTAATTAGTACGGCAGAATGGCATCTTTCCACGATATTTTAGGCACAGATAACAATACCTCCAGCGATGAAGTAAAGCGTCGTTATAAATTGCTTTCCACTCGCTTTCACCCTGATAAGGGGGGATCGAAGGTGCTCATGCAGCTTGTTTCTCAAGCCTATGATCAGATAGGAAAGGGAAAAGGGCATGAAGAAGCTGTGCACACGATCCATATCCAAGATCCTGCGATAGATAACTACGTGGGGAAAATTCTGCGACTGGAGAGAGATTATAAGCAGCTTAAAGAGTCTAACGACACTCTGAAACAAAAGTTGAAACAAGCTCATCAAGAGAGTCAGCCAAAGTATAGTTCGGATGCAAGGCAATCTAACGCAGAAAGAGAAGAGAAAAAACTGCGTGCAGAAAATGATAAGTTAAAGGAACAACTGGCAGAGGCCCGGCGAGCGCTGAGTGAAAAAAGCCGTGATATCAAGCCATTTAAGTCGGATTCAGTCGACAAATCTGCTGCCGTCTTGTCACAGAAAGTGTCAGCACAAATCCAATCAATCGGGCGGTTTAACGTTCGTCGCTTTGCCGTATTTATGATCTTTCCGGTCATCTTTCTGACGCTGATGTTGATGCTGGGCAAAGAGCCCTGGCTGGCGCTTTACGCCATGATTGAAGAGCCAGCAGACAAGCCGAAAACGTTAGTGACAGTGTTAGATATCAACCCGGATGATTTGGTCTCTCAGCAACTGCCACAGCAAGTCTCAGAGCCGGTAACATTGGCACCGGCCAAGCCGAAGCCAGGCGCAAGGATCAAAATGGCACAAGTAGCGGGCTCTTGGCAGTACCGGCATTTTGAAAATACTCAGCAGTCATATATTTCGGTCAGGAGTGAAAAGGGATCATATATTGTCAAAAGCTGTGAAGGCGGCTTTAAATATTATCGTAACGATAACCTTCGTTCACGTCGTCTGCCTGCCAACATGATTTTTGAGCGTCGAGATCGTCACTTTACGATCTATAAGCTTCCTTATGGTAACGGCTCATCGGTTGCGAATTGGTCTGAAAGTAAAAGCTTGCTGATTAACGAAGAATATTTTCCGAATAAAGGGTTTGCTGATTCTTACTATCAACTGACTAACGCATGTTCATCGACGAGTTAAATTACATTTTATTTGTCTTTTTTTGATCACTGAGCTCTGACATTATACCAATTTGAGCAATTACACTAATTGCTGTTCTTCACACTTTTTGTTGAAAAAATAACCATGTAGATAAACACAGTTTCCCTCAGCGGAAACAGTAAAAGTGGATTTTTCGGTTATCATTTAGCAAATAATTGCGAGGGATTAGCTATGACAATGATGAGCTCAAATGTAAGTAAAAAGAAAGCAGTAGACTTTCAGTTTCAGAGTTTTCAAGGCTGCGATGAGCAATACTTGCTATCGCTGTTTAATGAGCAAAAAGCGACGAAAGAAGAACAAGATGCAGCCTATTACCTGGTCTTCGAACAAAACGTACCGTGCTTTCATTCATTAAAAAAACAGCGCATTCAGCTTGATGATGAAAATCGCTTTCCGATCAAAGAGATTGCCACTGATAGTGCCGTCGCAGAGATCGAAGTCGATTTCCCCTTAGCATTTTATCGCTCGTGTCAGCGTACCGAGATTTTTGATTTGCTGCTGTCGTTAAAAGAGCAGTGCAGTCATTATACTTTCAACCTGCGTTTAAACCTGGATGATATTGCCTCCAATTACGAAGTTAATGACATTGCCAAGCTGTGTATTGTTGCAGGGGCTGACAACTTGACTCTGGCCGTTGACGGCAAACTAACCGAACAAGAAGAATCTTATATTATTTTGATTTCTAACCTTTTGAAGAGTCTTTTTGTTGCCGACAGCTGTGGCCTGATTTATGCGGGTTTGACCGCCCCAAAAGAGATGGACAAATTGGTAGCACTGTCGAAAGAGGTGCTTGGTGAAGCCTGGGTAGCAAATAAACAACTCAGATTTGCGTATTAAATAACAAATAACAAATAACTAATAATTAATAACGAATAAAAAAAGAACGGTGCCCGAGAGCACCGTTTTTTTGTATTTACGTATAACAATCACAATCAAATTTCGTTTCTGATGAGCCCGATTTGATTGGAAGGTGTTTCATCACCATTCATTGATGATCAGAACATGTCGTTATAGGTTATTCAGGAATCCTTCAATTCTTGTTTTGTGTGCCATTACAGTTTCTTCTGATGGCACCTTATTGTGGTGATAAGTCAGGTAAACCAGCAGCGCCATTTGAGCCGTTAGGCGGTTTTCTGCCTCGTCAAAGATAATAGAACGGGGAGATTCCATCACTTCACGGGTACATTCACGTTGGTCATTGGCAGGCAAGCAGTGCATGAACATCGCATCCGGCCCTGCCTTCTCCATCAAATCTTCAGTGACTACATATTCTGGGATGAAAGTCGATAAGCGAATTTCTTTCTCATCTTCCTGGCCGAACCAATAGAAACTATCGGCAACGATAACATCGCAACCGGCAACTTGATCTGTGTCATCTGTAAGTACTAATTTGCCACCCGATGATTCGCAGTTTTCTAAAGCAATATCAACCCATTTTTGCGGCGCTTTGAAACGCTCAGGACAGATATGTTTAAATGTCATACCAAACTTCGTGCAGGCAAACATCAATGACGAAGCGACATTCGTTGCATCACCTACAAAAGCAACAGTCAGATCACCCAATGATTTACCTTCCGGCAAGTGTTCCATCATAGAAAACAGATCGGCCATGATTTGAGTGGGATGCAGCCAGTCACATAATCCGTTAATGACGGGAACGCTTGCATGCTCTGCTAATCCGGCAACGGTACTGTGTTCGTCAACACGCGCCATGATCACATCAACCATTCTTGAAAGAACGCGGCCAGTGTCTTCTAACGACTCTTTTGCACCAAGGTGAATGTCTTTAGGTGATAAGAACAGGGCATGGCCACCCAGCAGCGTTGCAGCCGTCTCAAATGATACGCGAGTACGGGTAGACGGCTGCTCAAAAATCATCGCAACAGATTTGCCTTTGAAAAGCTGAGGAATAGCATTGTCACTACGTGCTTGTTTAAGCATAGCCATCAACTCAAGAATATCGGTCAGATCTTTTTTCGTAAAATCCTGAGTTTTAAGGAAATGACGTAGACCTTCTTTATGTAAATTTGTTGCGCTTGAAGATGGTAGTTTCATAATATATTCCTACTATTGTTTGTTCTCACGAATGTTATTTCAACATTCTGAGCGGGTTGTCTATGATAGTTATTTATTACGGTTGAGATATTTCTGACAGAGTTTTGTATCTCATCCATCGGGGTATGGCGCAATTATCTGTTAGGTGAGCGCTGTTTTCTGAAATCAGAATCACTAATCGGTATAGCGGACACGAACACAATAATATTTTCGTGCTTTCTCACATTTTTATTAATCATCATGACGTGATTGTCGATATTTGATTCTAATGATGACGAAGAAATAAAAACAAAAATAAAGGGCTAAGACCAATCTGATTAGTCAGATTGCTCTTAGCCCTGATAGGATTTTCTTGTTAAGGCGAGGAGACTAGTATTTAATCACAGAAGTTTTGACCAGCTCAGTCACAAAACTTCGTCATTCCGTAAAGTGAGGAACGAACTTATACGGAATCTAAGGCGCACACAGCTAGAGCTGGATCCCGGATATCTCGTTCCTCAATTCCGGGATGACGTGTTTAGGTACTCCAACTATTTACATTTTATGTGAAAGAGTACTAGTGAAGTGAAATATCTTCAGCGATCACTTCTTCAGATTTAGGCAGGTGCTTAGGCAAATAGACACCCAAGTAAGCCTCGGTCAATATTACCGCTTCTCGGGCCATTTCTTTGGGAATATTGCCATTTTCCCGATAATTCATAGAGTAAACTTTATCTGCAACCTGAAGGGCGATTGCGAATATATTCACATCTTCAGGCAACTGAGGCAATTTGAAATATTTACGATAGATACTCTCGACTTGCTCAGCCAGAATCACATCATTTTCAGCATCGGCATGCCTGATTGATGAATATGTGTGCTGACCGAGTAAAATTCTTTGCACTAAAGGGTTGCTGCTGTAATAGTCAACAAATCCTTGTTCAACCATGCGGTTAATATCACTCCAGTGGTGAATGTCTTCTGGCTTTATCGCAGAGGTCAGTACTGACTTGAAATCTTCAAAGATGTCTTCCATTAACCGATAGACTAAGGCTTCCATATTGGGGTAGTGGTGGTACACCGTTGATGTTGCAATTGCAGCTTCCTTGGCAACATCATAAATTGAAATATTATTAATGTCTCGGTTTGATACCAAGGTTGTGACAGCCTTATGTATTCGATCTAAACGCTCTTGAGTGGATTCTTTTTTCATCTTGGCCTCCATAATCTGCGGGCAAATCCATTGCCGTATTTTCAACATGGCTGTAATCACTAAGCTCGAATATGTGTACCCGATGTGTGACCCTTCATGACATACACTACCACCATCGGTCAGTATCATAAAATTTTCTATGCCTGACCAGCATAGCTAAGACGGAGGCGGTGTAGTTCCAGCATCTCTGTCTTTATCTGTGTTGACAAACATACCGCTCTATACGCAGTGAGTAATTTGATCAGAATCAATTTTCTGCTTTGTACGCCATTATGGACGATTTTTTATCTTAGCCATCACGAAGTGAGCGGTGCATTTAAAAGCAATATCGATAAGTGATTTTAATAACAATAAATCAAGATATATTTTGATTAGATAATTACCAGTCGAGCTAATCAATTTATGAAGGATTAATATTTAAATTCAAGTTCATGGTTATTGGTTTTAATGATGGTTCCAATTCAAGTATTGATTAAAGAAATAAAAGTAAATCGTTGCTAATGAAATAAAACTTAATGGATTGCTGAGTATGGTCGTCACAGGTAAATACAGAGACCTGTATTTATGTGGAACCTGATGTACTGGTATACAGCAGATGGAGAAATAGATATGGAAACGCAAACATCTACAGGAAAAATGGGGGTCACAAGCTTAGCGTTATTTAGCCTGTGTGCAGTTATTGTTGTTGACACATTAACAGCCTCTGCGTCAATCGGAGTAAGTTCTATTGGCTGGTGGCTGATCACTTTGTTCGTTTTTGTTATCCCTTATGGATTGATCACCTCAGAGCTTAGTACAACGTACCCAGGTGACGGGGGGATTTATGATTGGGTCAAACAAGCGTTTGGATATAAATGGGCGGTTAGAACAACCTGGTTTTACTGGATAAACGTCGGTTTGTGGATGCCTGCCGTCTATATCATGTTTGCAGGAATGTTTGCAGAATTATTTATGCCAGACCTTTCTTTATTGTGGCAGATTGCCATATGTATCGTCTTAACCTGGTTAACTATTTGGGTCTGTAATGTTTCTGTTGATGTCGGTGTCTGGGTCACCAACATCGGCGCGGTATTGAAGATAACGGTTATTAGCGTTCTGGGTTTTGGTGGCTTTATTTATGCCGCAAAAAACGGGGTAGCCAACGAATTTAGTTTCTCCGCAATCATGCCGACGCTCGACACCGGGGTCGCTTTCCTGCCCGCTTTGGTCTTTAACCTGATGGGTTTCGAATTAGTCGCGACCATGACCAAAGAAATGAAGGATGTGCGTGATCTTCCTAAGTCGATATTCTTAGCTGCAATAATTACGGCATTCCTCTATGTCTTTGGCACTGTCGGTATTTTATTGGCATTGCCTGTTGAAGACATCGGTCTGGTAGCCGGAATTATCGACACCTTGAGGAAACTGTTTGGTGAGGGCGCGTTTGGTCAGTTCATGGTGTACGCCATTGGTACCATGGCCTTATTAACCTTCATTGGTAACATGGTGACATGGACAATGGGAGCTAGCCGGGCAGCCGCAGAAGCCGCCAGCGAAGGAGAGCTACCTGCTGTCGTCGGAAAAATGTCTGAAAAACATGATACCCCAGTTGGAGCCAATACTATTACGGGTATTGTTTCTACTGTCGTGATTATTGCCTACGCCTTGTTTGCTCAAAACAGTGATGAACTGTTCTGGTCAGTGTTTGCATTCTCTAGTTGTATTTTCTTGTTGCCATATCTGTTCATGTTCCCTTCTTATCTGAAATTGCGTATCAGCGATGGCGATCAGGAGCGTCCGTTTAAAGTACCTGGCGGTATAGCGACGCAGTGGAGTCTCAGCATTATCTGCTTCCTTGTTATTGCTCAGGCCGTGTTGCTCTTCATCTTCCCGGATCTCATAACATTGACGGTCGATTGGGTATATAGCGCCCCGGTACTGATTGGAGTCATCGTCACCATCGCGATTGGTGAGTACTTACTAAAGCAGGCAACAGCCAGAAAACAGCAAAGTGAATATCAAGAAGATATTGCGTAGTTATTGGACTGAAATCTAAAGGTGGAAAAAAATGAGTAAGCAATTAAAAACAACACCCAAACAAGATGGATTCCGGATGCCGGCAGAGCATGAACCACAATCCGGCATATGGATGGCATGGCCAGAGCGAACTGATAACTGGCGCTTTGGTGGCAAACCGGCGCAAGTAACCTTTGTTGACGTTGCTACAGCAATTTCAAAAACAACAAAAGTAACCATGGTAGTCAGCGCCGGTCAGTATGAAAATGCGCGTTCAATGCTTCCTGAAAAAATACAACTGCTGGAAATGAGTACTGATGACTCTTGGATGCGCGATATTGGTCCTTCCTATGTGATTAACGACAACGGTAAACGACGCGGTGTTGACTGGCATTTCAATGCTTGGGGCGGCCTAGAGGATGGTCTCTATTTCCCGTGGGATAAAGATGATGCCGTTGCACGTAAAGTCTGTGAGGCTTTAGGTGATGAAAGCTACCGCGCTCCTGTCGTGTTGGAAGGGGGGTCTATTCATGTTGATGGCGAAGGGACGCTGTACACGACCGAGGAGTGCCTGTTGCACCCAAGTCGAAATCCGGATTTATCAAAACAAGAGATTGAAGAAACACTGAAAACGTACTTATCTGTTGAAAAAATCATTTGGATCCCCGAAGGGCTGTATAACGATGAAACCAATGGTCATGTCGATAATTTAATTCATGTGGTTGGTCCGGGTGAAGTCGTTTTGACCTGGTGCGATGATGAGTCTGATCCCCAGTATGAGATTTCTCGTAAAGCGCTGGATGTCTTATCGACGGAAACAGATGCCAAGGGGCGTCAGATCAAGGTGCATAAATTACCAATGCCTGGCCCGCTCTATATTTCTGAATCAGAAGCAAGCGGCGTAGATATTTCAGATGGTATGGAGCGCGTACCAGGTGAACGTCTGGCTGGGTCATATGCAAACTATCTGGTTTCTAACAAGCATGTTATCTACCCGCTACTCGATCCTGAATGTGACGCTGAGGTTAGTGTATTGCTGCAGCAGCTTTATCCCGGCTATGCAATCACAGGTGTTGACGCGCGAGAAATCTTATTGGGAGGTGGCAATATTCACTGTATTACCCAGCAGATCCCAGCAGTATAACTGGTAAGTAAAACGCGCAATCCCTCTCAACGTCATTGTTGGCAATCTTGTTAACGACCCGTTGGGAGGGATTGTTCCGTATGTGTTCTATATAAGCAACGAATCAATTCTTTAAAGTGCTCTCCAGCCTGCAATAGCCTGAAGCTCTCTGCTGACGGGTAACCGAATACAATGCATGTCGTCGTTTAAAACGCATCATTTTCACACTTGCTCAATTGTGACTCTTTTGTTAATGACTGTGGCAATTAACTGCTATGTTTAATTGTATGTACTTGAAAAGTTCATCAGTATTAGCTTGAGAGGTGTATATGAGATCGTGGCATTTCATGAAGGCTTGTTCATTGGTTCTCTTTGTTACCATGTCGATATTCTCACATCACGCATTTGCGGCATCCAGTCGACTGCAACAGGTGCTCGATCGCGGCGTGCTCAAAGTGGGAACCACAGGGGATTGGAACCCGATGACAATTCGCGATCCAGCCACGAACTTTTACAAAGGTTTTGATATCGACGTCACCACCGAGCTCGCAAAAGATCTGGGGGTGGTTGTAGAATACGTTGCTGCAGATTGGAAAAATCTGGTTAATGGTGTCATTACCAAGAAATATGACATCACCGGCAGTGCCTCACTAAACATGCACCGCGCGAAAGTTGCGGGTTATAGTCATCCTTATTTCTACTTAGCTTTTGTACCTGTCGTTCAGGAACAGAATGTCTCTCGTTTTCGTAACTGGAGTGATTTTAATTCCACCTCAGTGACAGTTGCTTCAACATTGGGAACCGTACAAGAAACCATGGTGAAAGAGTTTTTCCCCAAGGCCAAGCATAATGTGATTGAAACCCCGATCCGGGACTATCAGGAATTACTCGCCAATCGGGCAACCGTGATTGTGACCTCGAATGTTGAAGCGGCCACGTTGACCAATAAATTCTCTCAGTTAAAAGTCGCAGAAGTGGCGGTGATGCGTCGCCCGACGCCCATTGCGATGCTGCTTCCTCGCGATGATCAAGTCTGGATCAATTATATTAATCACTGGATCGAGCTTAAACAAACCCAAGGCTTTTTTGATCGCACCGCCAAAAAATGGGGATTAGTGCACTTAGAGAAATGATGCAAAAAAACAAATAAATTCATTATAAAAAAACTTTGCTATATTGCCTTTAGAACCTAGAACTCTTTCACATAAATTATGAATAGTTGAAGCACCTAAACACGTCATCCCGGAATTGAGGAACGAAATATCCGGGATCCAGCTCTAGCCGTGTGCTCTTTAGATTCCGTATAAGTTCGTTCCTCACTTTACGGAATGACGATGTTTGGTAACTAAATCGTCAAAACTTCTGTGATGAAGTACTAGAACCTAGAACCTGCAACTTAAGGAAAAGGGCATGGATTTATCAGCATACAAAGGCATTATTTTCGATATGGACGGCACATTGATCGATTCAATGCCGGTTCATATTTACGCATGGAAGACGACCTGTGAAGAGTTTGGTATCCCCTTTGATTATCATTGGTTTTACAGTCTGGGCGGCATGCCGACGATTAAAACTGCAAGCGCGGTTAATGAAAAATATAAGCTTGATTGTGATCCCACTTTGCTGGCTGAAACCAAAATTTGCTATTTCGATGCAATCGACCATAAAGGCGATATCATTCCGGAAACGTTTGAACTGCTAAAGCAGCACAAAGTCGATAAAAAAATCGCAGTCGGAACGGGATGCCAGAAAAGACATGCCGATGAATTGCTGGAAGTAACCGGCATTCTGCCACTGTTAGATGCGTTGGTAACCTCGAATGATGTCGAGAATCACAAACCCGCCCCAGACACATTCTTAGAAGCAGCCAAGCGAATTGGCCTGGCACCTGTCGATTGTGTGGTCTTTGAAGACACTGATTTAGGGCGATCTGCCGCGCTGGCTGCGGGAATGGATTGCTACCTGGTTGTTGATGGTAAGATCACCGAGTTCACGCCTGCGAAGGCATAGAAAGCGTTAATACTCTTTCACATAAATGATGAATAGTTGAAGCTCCTAAACCTGTCATCCCGGAATCGAGGGACGAGATATCCGGGATCCAGTTCTAATTGTGTGCTCCTTAGATTCCGTATAAGTTCGTCCCTCACTTTACGGAATGACGAAGTTTGGTGATTGAACTCGTCAGAATTACTTTGAAATCGGTCAGCTATTACTCTCATCTCGCAACTTGTCCCTCTATTGGGTATTCTTAGCGGTCTGTACCGACACTCGACTGCCGCAATGAAAAAAACAGATGAAACGCCAGAGTCACAACACACATTTTCTCATTCAGAAAGAAAAGGAAAGGGAGATCGCAAGGGTGAAAAACATCCAATCTCCGAAGCTCGTTTCTGGACGCAAAGATTAAGCAAAACAGGCTTACGTGCACTGCATATCTTAGGCGTTGCAGCGTCTAGTGGCGGAATACTATATGGCGTCGATAAACACCTGTGGGTAGGCTGGTGGATGTTAGCCATGTCGACAGGCCTGATCATGATGACGCTGGAAATAACCCGTTCGCGCCTGTGGATCATTCAGCTAAAGGGCGTGCTGACCTTCGTTAAACTGGGATTGTTAGCCTCGTTCTGGCTGATCCCTCAACACAAGCCTGCGTTATTTATTAGCATTCTCGTTATGTCTGTCTTTATTGCCCATGGTCCGGCGGGATTGCGGCATTATTCCATCTGGCATCGACGCCGTATTGATGAAAAACGTAATATTAACGGCTGAAACTATAAGTATAAAACATAATTTTTTTGCGTAAGCAAAATTCTACTATTACAATGATGTATATAAAACAATAGTTTCTGACACCGACAGGAGATAGTCAGTGAAAGCAATTCTTAGTGTCATTTTTGCAGTTTTAGCTTTATCAGGGTGCTCTAAATCAGTCGACGAGCAAGCGGATGACTACGTTGATGTCAGCTTTTCTTTGTGTGGAACCAAAGTAAAAGCCTATTCGCAAGGAGACGACGGTAAAATCCGTGTGATCTGTGATAACGATAGCTACTTTCTTGTTAAGAGCGAAGAAACCTTAACTTATATGCAAGAGCTGAATGGCGCATACTGCCATGGCAAAGGGTTCTCGTTGTTTAACGAGCGTAAAAATTATTACACCTTTACCTGCGCCGGTGACAAAAACTTCAACATTCCGAAGTAATCGCGATTACAGGCATATACCTTGATTATGAAAAAAGCAGCTTAACGCTGCTTTTTTTATGAGTAACTGAACCTACTTCAGCGATTGTCGGGGGATCCATTTTAGCTGCTGGTAACATGCCAGCGCGGCGCGGGTTTCAATCACCTTCTTGTTATTAACCATCTCGTAATCCAGCCGTTTGAGTTTATAAGAGCAAGGATAAAGTGTGCGTTCGTTAGATAACTTTCTATCTTGTTGATGCAATTAATAATTGTTGGGATTAGAATGAGAGCAATTGCATAAAGTAAGCGCATTTGCTGTGAACCTGAATATAAACTTCTACCATCGAAACGCCTCAAGCCTTGCTGATAGCTATCAGCAGCTTTCCTTTGAGGATGTCCACGCAAGCTGGAAGCCATATTGGCCTGTTGCTGCAGATGGACAACAGCCACACCGAGTATTGGATGTAGGGGCGGGCTGTGGACGAGATGCCAAATGGTTTGCACAACATGGCAGCGAAGTATTTGCGATTGAGCCAGCTAAATCCCTAAGTCATCTAGGGCGCAAACATACCGATGGCCTCGAAGTCACTTGGCTTGATGACACTTTACCCGAATTAAAGAAAGTCATAGATTTGGGTATGCGCTTTGATTTCATTCTTGCTTCGGCAGTTTGGATGCATATCGCCAAATCAGAGCGCAAGCGTGCTTTCCGAAAGCTGGCGAATCTACTAGCTCCTAATGGCAAACTGGTTATTTCTCTGCGTCATGGCAGTTTTAGTGATGGTCGAATAAACCATGGTGTTTCAGTCGAAGAACTAGAGCTGCTGGCTAAAGATCATGCCCTACATGTTTGTCATAAATCGGAGAGTTCCCCAGATGCCATGGGCCGAGAGGATGTGCAGTGGCAGACGGTAGTGATAGGGCTCGGGAAATAGTTATGTCGCTTTCTTATTACGTAGAAAAATTTAAAGCTCTCAATACAGATCGTTCAAGTGGTCACAGTAAACCGCATAAAGTGTGTATGTTATTAGCTGTTATAGATCTAATTGAAGTAGGGCATTTTCATTCAAATAAAATTTATTTCAGTGATCAACTGAAAAGTAGATTTAGTTATTACTTCGAGCAGTTCAAGCAGGGTGATGATAAAGACACACCAGAGAATCCTTTTTACTTTCTTCGCTCTGAAGGCTTCTGGTACCACAAAGGAAAGCTAACAACAGAAACACTAGTACTTAAATCAGTATCTAAAAAATCAATTAAAGGAAATATTGATTACGTTTATCTTGATGATGAGCTTTTTGATTATATGAAAAGCACCATTGTAAATGGTGAACTTAAAACTGCATTGACTGTAAATCTCGACAACTTAGCTGATTTATATGCAAGGTGGGCAGCAACACTTGGAAAATCAGATAAGACTGTAAAAAATTACCTTGGTGCATTGAGAGGAAGTATTTCCAATTGGATGGCTGATGAAGGACTATTAAATCAACCACTTACCAAAGTTAATAGTTTTCATGAATATAAACGTTTAACAATGCAAGCAATGCAGCTAGAAGAATTTAAGAAAAAAGATGCGAAAGGAAAAGGTATGTACAGTGCTGCAATCAAATCCTATGGCACCTTTTTAGCTGATGTCGGACAAGTCGATATAAAATCAGATGTTCAACATATCCTCGAAGATACGGCATTGAATGAAACGGAAAAGTCGATCATGATCAGTACCAGAGTAGGACAAGGTCGTTTCCGTGAACAGTTGATTGATTATTGGCATGGGTGCGCACTTACCCGTTATCCAAAGTTGCCTATGCTGGTGGCCTCACATATTAAGCCATGGTCGAAGGCAAAAAACACAGAACGTTTAGACCCTTTTAATGGCTTGTTGCTGCTCGCCAATATTGATAAAGCGTTTGATCTTGGATTTATATCATTTAATGATAAAGGCCGTATTTTAATTTCAGAAGCTTTAGAAGATCATGATGTTTTAGGAATTAATGGAGATATGTCTTTCATTATTGATAGCAGACATAAGCACTACCTTGCTTACCATCGTGAAAATTTGTACATCAACTAAAAAAACAAAAAGGACATAAGTGAAAGAGAGAGCTTTTTTCAATCTTGCCCCGAACACTACCCAGTAATGCCAAAGAACTCTGCCTTTACTGGCTAATCCCCATCAGCTTCTGAAACTCACTCTCAGTCACTACATCGAGTTTTTCTGCTTTGTCGAGGAAGACAATACCGTTAAGGTGGTCGAGTTCGTGCTGGAAAATTCGCGCAATAAAGCCGTCGAACTCCGTTTCAATCACTCTGCCTGATTCGGTTTGATAGCGAACCTGTATACGTTTGTGGCGGTTCACTTTGGCTCTTATTCCCGGAATGCTCAGGCAGCCTTCCCAGTCCTTTTCCATCTCATCGCTTTGCCAAAGCAGCTCGGGATTGAGCATCACTGTTGGCTCCATCAGTGGGGCATGGGGGTAGCGTTCGTTAGGGCGTGAGGCCACAATAAAAGCGCGTATAGACTGGCCAACTTGAGGGGCGGCAATACCGACCCCCTGATATTTGCGCATGATCTGTTTAAGCGATTCAAGGAAGGGAGTAGATAGTTCGATCTGCACAGACGTCAGGGCTGCTGCCTGTGCTCTTAAGACAGGGTTGCCGAGTTGGATAATGTCTAAAGATGGCATTGTCTTATCCCTATCATTGAAGAACTAACGTTAATACTAGGCGATAGTGGTGTGGGCGAGATATCAAAAGCAGCCTCGCTGTTAGTGGAATATCCTCTAATCGCCTGATTTCTTCATGCACAGAGTGAAGCGTCTATCGACGTCGAGGGTGTCTGTGTGATGATCTTTCTTTATGGGCAGAAGCCGCTTTTGCCTGAGAAAGCAGAATTGACTCAACGGTTAGTACCATCGGTTCACGTGGCACGACACCGACCGGAAAAGTACGCTTACGAGGTGGTAATGCAAAGTCTTCTTCGCTTGCTCTTGGCATGCGCTTAAAACGGGATAAATAAAACGCTTCTAATTTTTCGCGTGCCCACTCTGTTTTGCGAAAAAACTTAAGGCTGCCTGCAATGGTGGGGTTCGTATTAAAACAGTTGAGACGCATAGCCGTGTCGAGGATATCCCAGCCATAAAAATCGACAAGTTCTGTGAGTAAAGTTTCTAATTTAAGGCCGTGTAACGGGTTGTTTTGTTGTTCTTCTAGCATTGCTGTTCCGGGTATATTGCGGGATCTACACACATTATACTGCTTACTGATACGTAATGGATACTCTTTACTCCACTATAGCGTTGAGGGGCTAAGCACCGGTAAGATAAACAAGCGTATGTGTTACTAAATATTGATATGTGACCCGAAACACACTTTCATTGTTCTAACGCATAGTGTTATAAAAATCAGTTGGTTATAAAGTCATAATCAGCCACAAGTGTGAATAACAATGAAATCAGTAATCAATACAATCTATGAATCAAAAATGGAAGAGCTTAAAAGTAAAATCACGACTTTAAGCGTGCCTGTTCAACTGACTATCGTTACTGTCGGTGACGATCCCGCCAGTAAAGTCTATGTCCGCAATAAAATTCGTCTTTTTGATGAACTCGGCCTTGAATGCCATCACCTCACACTGGCGGAAGAGACAACTGTCCAGGCGGATCTTGATGCACTTGCAGCAAATGCGGATCATCCTATTTTATTCCAGCTGCCATTGCCGAACGGACTCACAGCCCCCGATCTACCTGCCGACATCGATGTGGATGGATTTGGCTCTGAGTCACTAGGTCTGCTGGTACTGGGCCAGAACACCGTCCTTCCTTGTACCGTGCAAGCGACGATAGATATTATTTCGGCCCATTGTGGCGAACATAATTTTGCCGGCTTGAAGGTGGCTGTGGTCGGTCGCAGCAATATCGTTGGCAAGCCTTTGGCTATTGAGCTTATTAACCGTCAAAGTACGGTCGGCAGCTTTAACAGCCGTTCAGATCTCGCTGTGGTAGATTGGAATAAATATGATGTCATCGTAGTTGCAACCGGTGCTCACGGTATTTTGGATAACTCACAGTTTATCGAAGGCCAGCTTATCATTGATGTTGGTATCAATCGCGTAGACGGAAAGTTGGTCGGCGATATTAAGCACCATCATGGCATGGTAACGGCGGCATCAATTACCCCGGTTCCCGGTGGTGTAGGTCGACTTACCTGCCTGCATGTTCTGGGCAATGCCGTGAAGCTGATTGAGTCTTATCAGGAATGATGGCCTTTAGGCTGGCTATGTAAAGGAGCGTAAACTTGTTTGAAGCTAAGTAAAGCCGCTTCTATCCCTCGCGAGAGGGAATATTATATCTCTCATAGATTTTTTATTACTGATATTAATATTCCAGCGAGAAGCTACCGCTATGTTGAGATTTACACTGATACTTGTACTGTTATGGTCTCCGGCCTTATTGATGGGCTATGACGAAATGGGAGACTTCTTCTTCTGGCGTCATCAGCTCACTATGTTGTCTGGTATTTTTGGCCTTGGGTATATGAGCTTTGCCGTGCTTATTGCCGCAAGGTTTCGCTGGGTTGAGTCCAGGTTGAATGGGCTAGATAAAGGTTATGCGTTGCACAAAAAACTTGGAATTGGTGCGACGGTAGCCTTAGTTCTGCACTGGCTTTGTGTTCAAAGTGCCAAGTGGTTCGTGCAGGCAGGATTGTTAGCAAGGCCAACTATAAGCCGGCCCGCTATTGAAGGGATCAACTGGCACCATGTTGCCAACGAAATTGGCGAGCTCACCTTCTATGCATTTGTTCTCTTCAGCATTATTAGTTTGGTGCAAGCTATCAGCTATAAGAAGTTTAAGTTCACCCATAAAATCGGTGGCTTGCTAGTTATTGCAGGCGTACTTCATAGTGTTTTACTGCTTGACTGGAATGGTCAATCAATACCGATGAATATCGCTATTGCTGGTATTTCTTTCATTGGTATCTGGTGCTCTTGCTTGTCACTAACCGGAAAAATTGGTGCTAGTTACAAATCAGCAGGAGAGGTGGTGCGTGTTGAGCCATTTAAGGCAAATACAGAAAGTAATATTGCGATTCGCGTTGGCATTAAGTTAGATTCAGCTATTCGATATAAAGAAGGTCAGTTTGTATATTTGAATTTTCATGATGGCGAAGCCCCGCATCCCTTCTCAATCCTCAATTATGATGCCGAAAGGAAACTCATCGAGTTTGGTATCAAAGGTTTAGGTGATTATACCAATAAGATGGTCAATCATTTAACGGCCGGACAAAGAGTGACAGTCGAAGGTGGTTACGGTTATTTCCAGATACCAGAACAAGAAACGCAAGTCTGGGTTGGTGCGGGTATCGGTATTGTACCGTTTATGTCTAGGCTCTACTGGCTAGAGCGTAAAGCCCATAAAGAAGACCTTGAGTTTAAAAAGATCCATCTCTTCTACTGTGTAAATACTAGGAATGAAGCTTTCTTTGAAAAGGAAATCCTGGCTATTCTGCAGCGCTTAGATTTTATTGAACTTGAAATACTTGATGCTGCCGAGGGGGAGTTCCTGAGTGCTGAACAGATACTAAGTACAACCGATAGCAAAGAGTTTGATGTTAGCTTCTGTGGGCCAGAGGAGTTTGGCAAGATCTTGAGTACGCATTTAGCCGCGGCTGGTCTAGGAAGTGAACGCTTTCATAGAGAAATCTTCAAAATGCGATAACACTAGGACTTAATAAGCTGATTAAAACCGGAGCACAGGCATTCTCGATATTGAATGTCTGTGCTATTCACTGTTATTGGAAACGGTTTTACGCCGCAGGCATCAATAGCTGCCCCAGGTAGCGAACAACATGCGCGGCATCTTGTGCGGCGCGGTTTACTTTGGCAATAATCGCTTGGGCGCGCTCGTCATCAGCTTGCAGGCTTGCCTTCACCTTTTCGTTCATGGCTTCGGCCATTTCTAATTTTTGTTTGCAGTCTTGAAACAGTGCAGATAGGAACTGCATATCTACTTCACCGCCCTTAGAGAACAATTCAGCCGCAATGTTATAAACAGTATGAAATTTCGTTGCCATGTCTTTTTTGTCAGCCTGGCTTTCTTTTGCCCAGTCAGTTGCCCAAACTTTGAAGATAACGGCGATTTGTGGGTTTGGGGCGATGTTAGTTTGTTGCATTGCGTATTTGTCCTTGGGTTCGTCTGGAACGGGCATAGTAAAGTAGCAAAGAAACGGTTTAAAGCAATAATCTTTTTCCAACGCGTTGGCTGAATGAAAAACAGCCAGCACCAATGCGGTACTTCGCATTGGTGTGTGGATTCATTCCGTTTAGCTGATCAAACGTCGATGTCATGAACCATTTTCTGTAACAGGCCAATCATCTGCGCTTGCTCTTTGCTATCGAGGGAAGACAACACAGATTCGTTAACCTGGGTTGGCAGGTGAATTAACGTATCCTGAAGGGCGCGGCCTTCGTCGGTTAAGTAAATTCTGAACGAACGGCGGCTGTTTGGATCGTCGCGGCGTTCTACCAGGTTCAACTTTTCAAGTTTGTCGATAGTTCGTGTCGTGGTCGAGCTTTCTACTTTAGATTTTATGGCGATTTCTCGTTGGGTTACGCCTTCTTCTTCCCATAAACACATCAAGGTTGGCCATAGCGCGATGGTTAAACCGTGTTTTTTTAGCTCTGTGTCAAAGTCGTTTTTAAGTTTGGATGCAACAACATTGATGAGCCAGCCTAAACTTGACTGTCGATTGAATGATGTACTCATTTTTCTGTTCTGTCTTCTGCGTTTAGTGAGAAACTTGCTTCCCGTACTATAAGGGATAAGTCGATGATAAGCGATATCAAACCGGCATGCAGCATCACACAATGCCGGATGATTCTAATGCGGCAAAAACCAATCCCATGCTGGCTAATAAACAGATAAATGCTAGCCAGTTTTGTTTGAAAACAACCCCGGTAGGATCTGTGATGTTCGGTTGTTTGCCAGTGAGCATCGCTTTTACTAAAGGCATACGTTTTAGTTTGTAAAAAGTGATAGCCATAAGACCAAAATCAGTAATGTGATGCCGATCACTTCGTGCGGTCCATTTCCGCTAAAGCCCGATGCGAATAATCCTAAGCAGAACAAGGCCTGAAGCCAGTGGTAGAGGCGTGTTGGCAGATCCCAGACTTTCATGATTTCTCTCCGTCAGTAAATTCTTTTTAGACAATTTACACTGCAATTGTTGCGTACGCAATGATTGCGGTGTAAATTAAGCGCAAATAAAGCGTTTCAAAAGAACACGCATTTAAACACCCACAAAGAAAAGGAAGAGGATCGAAACATGGCCAAACAGACAATAGCTCAACGTTCATCAGCAATGGCTCAAGTTGCTATCGGTATATTACTGGGTGCAATTAGCATGACGGCTACCGCGAACGGCGATCCGCAAAATGAGCAAGTGATTGAGGCTCGTCAGCAGGATTTCAAAACCATCGAGAAAAATATGAAGCAGTTAGCTCGTGCGTTAGATGCAAAAGATCTGGACTGGAGTCGATTGAATACATGGGTAAATGAAAGCCGCCAGGCGGCCAGTGATTTACAAACGGCGTTTCCCGTCGGGAGTGATGACGGTAGTCGTGCGAAATCGGCAGTGTGGAACAAACCGGCTAAGTTCAATAACTTGATGGCACAAATGGAGCAAGGCTACGACGACATGTTGAAAGCCGTAGCGAATAAGAACACAGCTTTCGCCAAGCAAGGATTAAAGCAAGCGGGTGGAACGTGTAAAGGATGCCATCGTCAGTATCGTTCGTTGTGGTAAGGCTGAATAAAAACAGACAAAGTAAAAAGAGAAGGAAAGATGATGAACAACTTAACGATGAAACGTATTCATAAAACGGCAGCGATTATTGCGTTTTTACTGATCATTTCTTTTTTCACCAGCAGTGTGTTGGTGGATGTGTTCGGTGATCATGTGGCTATCGCACAGGTTAAACAAACCATTTTATACAGTGTGGGTCTGTTGGTTTTAGCCATGATGACCACGGGGATCAGTGCCAACCAATTATATCGCGGCAAAATGAAGGGTGTGTTTGCGGTTAAGCAGAAGCGAATGAAAATTGCAGCGGCAAATGGTGTGTTGATTTTGATCCCTGCGGCAGTGGTATTGGCGAGGTGGTCTGGCACGGGGCAGTTCGATTCATTGTATTGGACAGTTCAAGGGCTGGAGCTGATTGCCGGGGCAACAAATGCCACTTTGTTAGGTTTGAATATTCGTGATGGCATCGCTGTTAAGAGACACAAGTCGTAATCAGTGAAACTTACCCTTTGCGGTCTCCTTTTAAAAAACACGTATTCATAAAGCGGGTTTGAAAGGGATCGCCATTCCTACATACATTTTGTACAAATGGATTTCCTGAGGAAGCTCTGAATTTCGCATCATTCGATGGTTTGTGTATATGTCTATAAGCAATTTTGTGCTTACACTTAGTTAAGTGCGAAAGCAAAATTGTATTTAGCCAAAGGAAGGGGGGAATTACAGGATGCGTAGTAAGCAGCTATTGATTAGTGGATTATTGCTAAGTTGTTCATTAGGTGTGCAGGCCGCTGAGGGATGCCCTGAAATCTTGAACCATTCATTTAACAAGCTTAATTCATCCGAAAAAGTGGCGATGTGCCAGCAGTTCAAAGGTGAAGTGCTGCTTATCGTCAATACCGCCAGTCAGTGCGGATTTACCCCGCAGTATAAACAGCTGGAGCGGATCCATCAGAAATATAAAGATAAGGGCTTTAGTGTGGTGGGTTTTCCTTCCAATGACTTCAAGCAAGACAGGGGCAGCGAGGCCGATACGGCGAAGGTTTGTTACCTAGATTACGGTGTCACTTTTCCGATGATGGAGCGGACCAATATTAAAGGTGAAACGGTCAATCCCGTATTCCAAAGTCTGGCCCATGAAACGGGTGTGGTGCCGCAGTGGAATTTCTTCAAATATGTGATCGACCGGAAAGGGGATGTGGTGGGTGTTTTTTCCAGCCGGATAGAACCTACCGATGACACAATTATCGACATGATTGAAAAGCAATTGTAACTGATAGCATAATGAGAAGGTTGTTAACGTTATTGATATTTTCCGTACTGATAACAGGCTGCGTAACAGCTAATGAGCGAGAATCACCTGTTTGCGGAGTAATAAAAGAAAGATTCATGTTTTGGCTTTGGAGTTCGTCTGCACCAGAGCCGGATGAATCACGAGTCAACGCCATTGAACATGTAGAAAATATCGAGTTCACAACCTCAGACAACAAGAAGCTGAACGGTTATGTCTATCTCGCACACAACAGACTCAAAGATGAAGAGCAAGCCAAAGGCTATATTCTGATGGCGCTCGGTAACGCTATGATCTCAGATCAAATGATCGGGTATTTAAGCAGCTTTGCCGAAAAGGGCTATGATGTTTACATCTACGATTACCGAGGTTACGGCTCTTCTGAAGGAAAAAGAAGAATTAACGCGATCATTGAAGACTATAAGGAAATTATTGTTTTTCTTAATAATAGATATGACCGACACCTGTTATACGGGATCTCACTTGGAGGTGCCGTTATCATGAATGCAATTGGTTCTGGAGTCCAATTCGACAGGGCGGTGATTGATTCCAGCCCTAGCCGATTTTCCCCGTTTGGTTGCCCGGAGCAATTCGATCCCATTAACAATCTCCCAGAAGACTCAAAAAACATATTGGTGATCACCGGTCAGTTAGATCGAGTGCTAAAACCGGAATTGACATCAGAACTTAGAATTGCGGCAGGAAATAGAAACGCCAGGGTATTTGACGGTAATGAGTATGACCATCCCTTTATGGATAAATCCCAGGAAGTACACAAAGAAAGGATGGCAATGATTATTAAATTCTTGAGCGGTCAAGCTGAAGAGAATTAATGTCGTTTTCGGTGTTGGACACCCCCTAGCCAATAGCATGCGCCACTCACTTCCCATCGCCACTTGTCGCCCTTGTATTTTTGCGAGCGAAATCACAAAATGTGCCATATCACCTTAATATACTAACTCTGTTGCATATCAAAATTGTTGTTTGTTGGAATTCATGAAAGCTATCGTATCGTCGATGGCCGGTATCACTGTGAGTAAATGGTAGATGGATAAGACCACGAACGGAAAAAGTATATTGTTGCTTGGCATATTCCTAATGACTTCCATTGCTAATGCAAGCCCTCTTGTTGGTAAAATGTATGACTACGAAGGAATTGGTGAATCATTTACCAAGCAGCTCGTTCATGTACTCGCTTTTGAAGGAAGGCTCGAAGCCATTAAAAGTAATAAATTGGCCTTTTTGACTGATAGCCAGATAGTGAAGGTAAATAATGCATTAACCAAAATTCGTCATATAAAAAAAATTCACGGAAAGGCCGATAAAAATCAGTTTTATATTCTTGGACGAGACATTGTTGCATCCTCATTCAGCAATATTAATTGCGTAACTCGTATTGTCTCTCTTGCCACAACAAAAACCATCCAGCTTAACTGCAAAGGTTTGGGCTATGAAATTGAAGGCGACGACCTTTTTGCTGAATACGAATATTCAGATTTCTTTTTAACGACAAAAAGAAGTGACGGGGCGGTTGTTGTTTCCTCATATGTCGATGGAAGGCTAACGCACCTTGAACAACAAATTACGGTTCTTGATGATGAGGTATCCCGTGTATACGCACCAATACTGCAGGCAAACAAGAGAACTTTTATTACCCCCAAGTCTTGAGGTGGCATGGGTATATAGCATGAGAGTTAACATTATCGGTATATTTTCAATATATTAGTTGCAAACATGTTGCAAGCTACGCCGTAACGTACTACTGTGTATATAACCAGTGTGTATACCCAAGCCACTTCATAATGCAGAGTTCAGCGAGAATTCAGTGGCTTTTAGGCAAGGCAGCCATATGAATGAATAGTTGTTCTATTTGGAGTATGGCTAACGCAGTATAAAAGCCACTGAAACACGCCCTTTGGGAGCTCCTCTGGAAACTCACTTCAGCGCAAAATGTGCTTGAAAGGGAATACCATTCCTACACACATTTTGCTTGAATTGAATTCCCAGAGGAAGCTCTGAATCTCGCATCTTGAAGTGGTTTGGGTATATTGGAGGCGCTTATGATTAAAGTTAACTTCGAACTGGCAAAGCAAGCGTATGCAAAAGTATTGAAATATCCTTACGGCGGTGAGATTGAGCAGCATGAATATCAGGCGTTGAGGATGTTTAAGTGGGATCTCGCCCGTATAGGAATGCCCATAGATAAAGCCTTCGATTTACGATTAAAAGCCGCTGGTTCTCGTAATATTGCCACTCGGCCAGCTAAGGCGCATCGACCACTTCCAGCCTGTGTATTAAATCAAATGAGTGAGAGCTGGAAACACGAGCATGGTTATTATTAATCGGTGAAAGCAAAAGGCTTCGGAATCGGAGGCCTATTTTAGTTCTGCATTTTCTGGTGCTAGTACCTTGACTCATTAATTATGATTGATTGAACAGATTAGTTTTTTATCGATGAAGCTAAACCGTCGTCATCCTTGCTCTTCCCTCTTTGTCATCCATTGAAGCGCTTAATGTTGATCTTTTCATTATCGATTGGATTTACAGTAGCGATTATCGGGGATCCACAGTCCACTGAACCTTCCGTGCATGATGGATCCCTGATAACCGCCAGGTGAGTTTTGAGAAAGCCTGCAAGTTCAGTGTTTGGCGGTTTCTGGGATGACGGACTTCGACTGTTTTAATCAATCATCTTCACTGTGTTTAGGT